>JALSPT010000222.1 GCA_026985785.1 Anaerolineales bacterium | reverse complement strand
GATGCCGCGTTTGCCTCGCACGATTTCGTTGACACGCTGATAGGGCATATGCAACGCCATCGCCAGGGCGCGTTGCGTCAGCCCCATTGGCTTGAGAAACTCTTCCAGCAAAATTTCGCCGGGATGCACCGGCGGACGGTTTTCGGGCCCACGAAGCATAATCCATCCTCCTCATATCAGGATAGCATCAGCCTCTCACCATGTCAACCCCAAATGCTACTTCCTTTGACTGGCGCGCCCGCACCTATGTGATGGGCATCCTCAACGTCACCCCCGACAGTTTTTCGGGCGACGGGCTGTTGCACGGCCACGATGCGGTGCAGGCTGCTTTGGCGCAGGCGCGCCGCTTTGTGGAAGCCGGTGTGGATATCCTCGACGTCGGCGGCGAAAGCACCCGCCCCGGCGCACAGCCGGTGTCCGCCGAGGAAGAGATAGCACGAGTTGTGCCCGTGGTGCGCGCCCTGGCCGAGGCGTTCCCCGAGGTGCTGATTTCGGTGGATACCACCAAAGCCACCGTCGCCGAGGCGGCCTTGGGGGCCGGCGCGGGCATGGTGAACGACGTCTGGGGGCTGCGCGCCGACCCCGAGATGGCCGCGGTAGTTGCCCGCTACGACGTGCCCGTGGTGCTGATGCACAACCGCAGCACGCCTCAAAACGCCGAAGTGCGCGAGCGCCTCGGCGGGCGCTATGTTGGGGTAGTGTATGACGATCTGCTGGCCGACGTCAAACGAGAGTTGTTGCACAGCGTGGCGTTGGCCCACCGCGCCGGTATCCCCGACGAGCGCATCATCCTCGACCCCGGCATCGGTTTCGGCAAAACCGTGGCGCAAAATCTGGAACTGGTCAACCGGCTGGACGAGATTCGGGCGCTGGGCTATCCGGTGCTGCTGGGTGTGTCACGCAAGTCGTTCATCGGTTACACCCTCGACCGTCCCCCTGAGCAGCGCCTGGCGGGCACGGCAGCCGCCATCGCAATTGGCATCGCGCGGGGCGCCGACATCGTGCGCGTCCACGACGTGGCATTCATGGCGCAAGTTGCCCAAATGAGCGATGCGTTGATACGCCACAAACGGACTACCCCCTGATTTTCTCCATGACGAGCGCATCTTCACCGTCCACATAGTAGCGCGGCCAGCGGTCGACGACCTGATACCCCCCATGCCGGTAGAGCGCCTGTGCGGCGTGATTGGACGCCCGCACGGCCAACCGCAGCACCGCATGGGACAAAAACTGCTCACAGGCCATGAGCAAAGCGCGCCCCAGCCCCCGCCGACGGTGGGCAGGATGGACGGCCAAAGTGACAATCCACCCTGCCCCATCGATCTCCTGTCCGGCGGCAAAGCCAACCATTTCCTCGCCAAAGACTATCTTGCAGCGCGCCATGTTTGGCCAGATGAGCACACCCAGCAGTTCGATCAGCGGCCAGGCATCCTGCGGGAAGCACACCTTTTCCAGACGTTGCAAGGCACCTAAATCCCACAAGCCGGCCGAGGCCAGGCGGTAACCCGAGGGCGCGGCGATGGCGCCCCAGTCCGCTTCAGTCTTGGCGAGGCTCCGGCGTTTCACTTTCACCGCGCAATCTCATGAAATCGCTCATCAAGCCGGTGAACTCCATCGGGAAGATGAACTTGGTGGAGGGGCTGGTGCCCATGGTCTTGAGGGTTTCGAAATACTGGAGCGTCATGGTCTTGGGATCCACCGTTTGAGCCACATTGTAGATACGCTCCAAAGCGGCAGCAAAGCCCTCAGCGCGCAGCAGTTGAGCCTTTTTCTCGCCCTCGGCTTTGAGGATGGCCGATTGTTTCTCGCCCTCGGCGCGCAGGATGGCCGCCTGCTTTTCGCCCTCGGCGACGTTGATGGCGGCTTCCCGCTTCCCCAGCGATTCGGTCACCAACGCTCGGCGCTCGCGCTCCGCCGACATCTGCCGATCCATCGCTTCCTGAATCTTCTTCGGCGGCACGATTTCACGGATTTCCACATTGGTGACCTTGACGCCCCACCGCTCGGTCACTTCGTCCAGGCGGGCGCGCAGCATGTTGTTGATGTGTTCACGCTCGGAGAGCACATCATCCAGCAAGATGCCGCCGATGACGGCGCGCAAGGTGGTGGTGGCCATGCCTTGGGCGGCTGCCTCGAAGTTCCCCACCTGGATCACGCTCTGCTCGGCGTCCAACACCTTGTAGTACCAGATGAAGTCCACCGCGATGGCAGCGTTGTCTTTGGTGATGCACGTCTGGTGGGGAATTTCGCGCACCTGCTCACGCAGGTCGACGCGAATGCCGCGATCGATGAAGGGAATCAGCAACACCAGGCCGGGGCCCTTTGCGCCGACCACGCGCCCTAGGCGGAAAACCACCAGGCGCTGGTATTCGGGAATGATCTTGATGGCGCTGGCAAGGATGCCGAGGAAAAAGAGTGCCAGGATGCCAACAAAGCACAAGAAACCCATCGCTGCGGCATCACCGGCAAAAACAGGGGTGTAAAACATGGTCAGACCTCCTTACAGAGAAAAAGAAAGAGCGAACGGGTCAGCTTTCAGGAGAAGTGTCAGGCTCTTGTACCGCCTCCACCCATAAAATCAGCCCTTCGCGCCCCACCACGCGTACCGGCACACCGGCGGGGATGGAATGGCGGCTGCGCGCCGTCCACATTTCCCCATCCAGGAAAACCGTGCCTTCCCGGTCTATCGGTGTGCGGGTTTCCCCAATGCGGCCGATGAGACGCTCCAGGCTATGGGCAGGAGGGCGTTCTTCTGCAGCCAACACCTTGCGGGTCACCACCCACCCCACGCTTCCCACCAGGAGCGAAACGATGGTAGCCAGCCAAGGGGAAACCGCGCTGCCGCCCTGCGGCGAACGGAAGATGAACACCGAGCCCCCAATCATCGCCAGCAGCGCAGCCGCGAGCCAGAAAATACCACTTCTACTTTGACGCACCGAAAAACCAAAAAACACCACCCCCGCCAGCCAGAGCAGGATAGCCCACCCGTTCACAGCCAGTTGGGTGGCAGTATAACCCGCGCCAAGCAACAACAGCAAAGCCGTCAGTTCCAGCACACCGGTGCCGGGCGTGAGGAGGGCCAAGATGAGCAGCACCGTGCCGCTAACCAACAACAGGTAAGCCAAATTGGGGGTGAGCCAAGCAAAGGTCACAGCAAACTCCCGAAAGGCAAGCAAGACCCATGATGCATATGTCTATTATACCCTTGAGTTCAAAGGGCAATGGGCGATTTACTTGCTTTTTACTTCAAATACCCATATACTGAAAATGGACATTTTACGTTTTTGGGAGTACTGGTAAGGAGGCCATCATGCGAAATCTCATCGCTCTCTTGTTAGGAGGAATGCTGACCGTCTTGCTCGCTTGCAGTCTATCCCCCAGCGCCGCAACACCCCCGGCGAACAGCGTGAACACTTTGGCCGCCATGACGGTAGAAGCAGCCCTGACGCAGGCGGCTCAGGGTGGAGGGCCAGCGACGCCCGCTCCCCCCACCCAAGCGGGAACAGGCACCGTTTTGCCATCGGCCACCGCGCCGCCTACTGCCCCGCCCACACTTCCTCCGCCTACGCTTGCAGTATCGCCCACACCCTCTCCTCTGCCCTGCAATGTCGCCCATTTCATCACCGATGTCACCGTCCCCGACGATACGGTCTTCAAACCCGGCGAAACGTTCACCAAAACGTGGCGTTTGCAAAACGTCGGCTCGTGCACCTGGCAAAACTACAGCCTGGTGTTCGACCATGGCAACCAAATGGGCGGCCCGGCATCGCAGCCGATTTTGGGAGCAGTTGCACCCGGCCAGCAGGTGGACATTTCCGTAAACCTGACCGCCCCGACCACCCCGGGCGAGTACGCCGGCTACTGGCGCCTGCGCGACAACGGCGGCGTGGTGTTTGGGCTGACCACCGGCAATCCTTTTTGGGTGAAGATCAAAGTGGTTGAACCTACGGCAACACCCACGGCAACGCCTACACCCACACCTAATCTTCCCCCACCTGCGCTTCTGGCTTTGGATTTCTACGAGCAAGCCCCCAATGCTTCGTGGTCCAACGGCAACGGTGACTCTCTGCCTTTCCCCGGTGCCCCGAACGATTCGCGAGGTTTCGCCCGCTACGCCAACGGTACACTGCTGGAAGACGGCCACCGATACCCCAAAACCCTGGAAACGCACCCCCAGTGGGTGGCCCACGGCCTGATCAGAGGCATTTACCCTGTCATCTCCGTGCCTGCTAATGCACACTTCCGAGCCAAAGTCGGCTTCATTGCACTCTCGAATGGTTCCTGTGGCGGCGGCAAGGTCACCTTTGCCCTCTATGCCCGCTGGGCCAACTACCCGCCTCGCCTGTTGGGCCACTGGACTAAAGCGTGTAACGGTTCCCTCTTACCTATTGATGTCGACCTCACGCCTTTAGGTGGTCACCCCGCCATATTTCATTTGGTCGTAGATGCAGGCGACTCCTCAGGCCAGGATTGGGCTGTATGGGTTTCCCCTGTCGTGGAAACGCCGTGAGTTGCGAGTTGTGTCGCCTACCACAAAACCTTGCCCGTCACACTGGCGGGCAAGGTTTTTTCATGCCGGTTGCCGCAGGATGCGCCAGACCTCTTTCCACGAAGGGCGTTTGCCGAACATCAAAATGCCTACGCGGAACAGCCGCACCCCAGCCCACAGGCTGAGAGCCACACCCACGGCCATCGAAAGGAGCGAGGCGGCAATTTCCCACCACGGCAGGGCAACCAGCGAAAGCCGCAACAGCAGCGCCACCGGCGCCGTCCAGGGGATGTAACTCATCACTCGGGGTACAATGCCGTTGGGGTTGAGGAAGAAAAGCGTGCTCAGGATCATGGGCGACACGGCCAACATAGAGATGAACGCCGAGAATTGCTGGCTCTCGCGCATGTTGTTTCCCAACGCACCCAACCCGGCCATCAACAGGCCAAAAAGCAGGAAACCTTCCACCAGCGCCACGGCGGCGATAGTCAGAAAGCCCGTGGTAAAGTGCAGTTGGAAATGGATCGGCGCGCCCATGCGGTTGACGGCAGGCACGGCAATCAGTACCCAAATGGCCATCTGCGTCAGCCCTAAGGCACCCAGGCCCAGCATCTTGCCCCACAGCAGTTCGTGCGCCGTCACCGAGGAAAGCAACACTTCCACAATGCGGCTTTCTTTTTCCTCCGCAATGCCTTGCAAGAGGTAACCGGAGGCCGAAAATAACGCCATGAAGTAAAGAATACTCAGAGTGTAGGGTCCCCACATGTCCGCCATGGTTTGTTTTCTCTCCGCGTGACCGGTGCTGATGGTGATGTAATGCGCCTCTGGCGGCTCGAAGAGCGCGGCCACCGCCTGCGGGGGGATGTGTCCTCTGGCTTTGCCGTAGGCAACCAAAAAAGTGAGCCGCTGGGAGAGCACATCGCCCACGGTGAACATGCCGCTGGTGGTGTACACGGTCAGAGGAATCTCACCTCGAGGATAATCAGGGGGAATGACCACCAACGCAAGCAGGTGCCCATCGAGTAGAGCCTGCCTGCCGGCGGAAACGGTAGGGAAGGCTTCAAAACCCTCGGGCGGCAGGGCAGGAAGAAAGTGCGCCTCGTCCACCACGCCGATAGGCTTGTCGAGATCCACTGTCACGAGTTCCGACCCCTGACTTCGCTGGGAAATCCAACGAATGCCTCCGAGCAGGGCCAGCGCCAGCAGCGGCAGGCCAAAAGTGGCAAACAGATAGCCGCCTCGCCGAAAGTTCGTGCGAAATTCATAAGTTGCAACGGCCAGTATCTTACGCCAGTTCATCGCCGGATTCTCCTTTTTGGGGGTTTTGCGCCGCTGCCACGGCGCGCAAGAAAACCTCCTCCAGGGAAGGCAGCACCACTGCGAAGGCCTCCACCGTCAGCCCGCGGGCGAGCAACGCGGCCAGCACCTCTTGGGGGGCGACGCCGGGGGCGGGTTTGATACGCCATTCTCCCTCCACCCGGCGCAGATGGGCAATGCCGGGCAGATTGGCGGGCAGGGGAGCATCGTCGGCCAGGCGGATGGCAATGTCGCCCTGCGCATAGCGCCGCTTCAACTCATCCACCGAGCCGGTTTCGACAATATGGCCGTGGTCGATGAGCGCCACCCGATCGGCCAACGGCTCGACGTGATGCAACTGGTGGGAACTCAACAACACCGCACGCCCCTCGGCGCGCAGATCGCGAATGAGTGTCCTAACCAATTGAATGTTGACCGGATCAAGCCCTTGAAAAGGCTCGTCGAGGATGACCAGCGGCGGATCGTGAAGCAAGGCAGCCGCCAGTTGCACTTTCTGCTGCATCCCATGGGAGAGTTCATGGATTTTACGCTTTTTCCAGTCGCTCAGGCCGAAGCGTTCCAGCCAGAGGTCGGCGCGGCGGCTGGCCTCGGCAGCCGAAAGCCCTTTGAGTACTCCGAGATAGATCAGCAGTTCGCCCACCCGCGCGTTGCGGTACAGCCCGCGGCTTTCGGGAAGATAGCCCACGAGCAAGCGGGCAGCGTGGGGCGGTTCCCCAAACAGACGAATTTCACCCCGGTCGGGGAAAAGGATACCCATCACCATGCGGATGGTAGTGGTTTTGCCCGCGCCGTTGGGGCCCAGCAAGGCAACAATTTCCCCAGGATGGGCCTCCAGGGTGACATCATTCACCGCAACGAAGTCGCCGAAGCGTTTGGTGAGATGGCTGGCGTACAAGGGAAGTGAGGATGTGTTCATGCGGTTTTCCTCCTGGCAAGCGCCGGCTCGAGCCCATGGAGGATGCTTTGCATGGCCTGATGGTAAGCGTGCAGGGCATCCCATCCGATGGGGGTAAGGCGGTAGAGCGTCAGGGGATATTTGCCACGGTAGGTTTTTTCCACCTCGATGTAAGCGGCTTTTTCCAGTTTGGCAAGGTGGGCAGAGAGATTGCCTTTGGTCAGGCCAGTGGCGTGGAGCAGATAGAGGAAATCGGCCTGCTCGGCGTGGGCCAGTAGGCTGAGGATGAACAACCGAGCAGGAGCGTGGACGAGGGGATCGATGTGGGAAAAAGGGTCATTCATCGGACACACTTCGGGGAAGCGGATGACGGTGCAGGTAAACCCGCAGGGTGACGCCGCCGCCCAGCAAGGCAGCAAAGCCCGTGCTCAAGAAAACGGCATTACCGTCGGCCAGCCAAAGGAAAGCCACCCCCCGGGCATGGGCAAGGGAGACCACAGAACACACCCCGCCGAGGAACGCCGCCACCGCATAGAGCCCATAGCGCGGACGGGCGTAACGCCAGCCAAGCCACAGCATGGCGGTGGTCAAGAAAACGCTCAGCAGGCCGGGGAGCAATGGCGGAAAACCGATTTGCGAAAGGGCGGCCACGACGAGAAGGCCGCCCAGGCCGGTGACCAGCAACCCCAGGATGCGGCGCTGCCTCGGTGGCAGTGCAGGGCGAAGGTACCCCGTGCGAGGATAAGTCAGGCGCCATTTCAACCGCTGTAACAACCAACGCCCACCAAGAACGGTGAAGAAGACGAAAGCAACGAAGGCGAATCTCGCCAGAGGTGGAGGAGACAGGTACAACACCTCTAACGTTTGCCATCCGGTGACAGTGAGAAAGACACCCCCTACCAGCAGGTCAGGGAGGCCATCCACCACCCAATAGGCTTCCAGTTGGCGCACCCACGTGGGGCGCATAGGACAAACGGAAGAAGCGGGCATGAGAAAAACCCTCTTTGGTCTGTATAGCAGACTTGTTTGCAACGCAGATTATACCACGCTTTGTGCCCCGCGTGGAGAGATAACGGAAACCCAGACCCGGCAAAACCATCAAGCAAGGGGAACCGCCGTCCCCAGAAGCCCAAAAGAAAAAGCGCCGCCTCTCCAGACGGCGCCGCTATCAGCAGGAAAAACAACGCTTCTACGAGCCGGCAGCCATCCACAGCCAGAAGCAACTGCCCTTGCCGGGCGTGCTCTCGAAGCCCATTGTCCCGCCCATATGCTCGGCAAACAAGCGGGCGACGTGCAACGAAAGCCCCCAGCCGGGGTGTTCGCGGATTTCCGGCGCTTCAGAGCGGAAGAATGGATCGAACACCCGCCTGGCGTCCTCGGGCGCGATGCCGGGGCCGTCGTCACACACGGTCACCCGCACGCCGCCGTTCACGGCCTCGGCTTTCAGCGTGATGTGGCCCCCCGAGGGCGTGTAGCGGTGGGCGTTGTCGAGCATGGCCTCTAGAATTTGCACCACCCGCGGCATCTCGCCCAGCACGATGGGCAGGCCATCGGGCACGGTGATTTCCAAAACCTGCTTTTTCTCTTCGCAGCGCGGGCGGTAGGCCGCGGCGACGGCTTCCACCGCCTGTTTGACCGCCAACGGCTCGCGCTTGGGACGCAGGCGGCCTGATTCCAGTTTGCCCATTTCGGAAACCCGCTCGATGAGCGTGGCCATGCGGTCGACGTTGTTGCGGATGACTTCCAAAAACTGCTTCTGCGAATCGCTCACCGGCCCCATCACGCCTTTGACCAGCAGGTCGGCATAACCCTTGATGGAAGTGAGGGGCAGGCGCAACTCGTGGGTGAGGGTGGAGATGAACTTCGGCAGGCGGGCGCGTTCGGCCTCCAGCGCGGCAGCGAGCGCCGCGTAGGAAGCCCCCCACAGCACCAGCGTTTGCCCATCGGCCAGGGGGTAGAGGCGCGCCGGCCCCAAAGCGGGCACCTCGAGGGCCGTGGCCTCGGCGGGCGGCCAGGCCGCCGCCGCAGGGAAGGACGCACCGGCCTCCAGGGGCGCGTCGGCAGAGGCGGCTTTCACGGCGCCGTCCGCCCCCACCAGCGTCCAGGGCACCCCCTCGGCAGTCAGAATCTCAAGCCAATCGGTCATGCAGCAGCCTCCTGTGTGCGGGCAAAGTCGCACAAGTCGCGCAGCGGGCATTGCTCACAGCGCGGCTTGCGGGCGGTGCAGATTTCCCGCCCCAAGCGGATGAGGTTGAGGTGGGCGTCGTAGTAGGTTTCGGGCGGGAAGACTTTTTCGAGGAAATCGTGGGCGGCCTCGCGGCTGATGTTCGGCGGGCGCAGGCCTAAGCGCTCGGTCACGCGGTAGATGTGGGTATCTACCGGGAAGGCCGGTTTGCCGAGGGAAAACTGGAGCACGATGGCCGCGGTCTTCGGCCCCACACCCTTGAAGCGGGTGAGGTGGCGTTTGGCCTCGTCGGGCGGCATCTCGGCCAGGTAGTCCAACGTCAGCCGCCCCTGCTCGGCGGTGATTTGCCGCAGGACGTGTTGAATGCGCGGCCCCTTCTGGTTGGCCAGCCCCGCCGGGCGGATGGTGGCGATGACTTCCTCGGCGGGGGCGTCGCGCACGGCTTCCCACGAGGGGTAGCGGGCTTTGAGGGCAAAGAAAGCGCGGTCGCGGTTGCCGTCGTTGGTGTTTTGGGAGAGGATGGTGGAAACCAGTTCGTCCAACGGCGGCAGCGGCTGACGCCACACCGGCCTGCCGAAATGGGCCAACAGGCGGCGGTGGACTTCCAGCGCCTTGTCGCGCAGGGCTTCGGGCGGGGGGAAAGTTTGCTCGTTCAACACTTTAGCCACACTCTGCGGTTAGTAATAATGCCCTGTCTCTTGAGTTGCCTGGCTTGTGGTGTATGCCTGCCAAACCCGCCTTGGGTGGGCACCCAGGCGAAAACTTGCCGTCCAGCCCAGGCGCTCAGCGCCGCGCCTTGCCCCTTCAGGAAGCCATCCAGCCAGTGCTTTTTGGCGAGAATATCGCCCACCTTGGCGCCATGCACTTCCACGAAAACAAGCAAACGGCACTCGCCGTAACCGACCGCGAAATCCCAGCGAGGGGCATGAGGATATTGATTTTTCAGGCAGCCATCCAGGTCCACGCTGCCCGCCAGGGCGCGCGGGTTATTGCTTTGGATGCTTCGGCTATGGGTTCCCAACGCCTGGGTGCCCGGCTGGCAGCAATTTGTCCCCACAGCCTGCGCCACGGCTCGGCCAAACTCCCGCTGACACATGCTATGCCCCCTCCATGCCGGCGACGATGTCGGCGACGACGTCGCCAGCGCGCCCGGAAAACGTCGTCAAGTGCCCCCAAGAGGCCAGGGCTTCGTCTTCGGCCAGCACCTCAAGGGATGAAATATCCTGAACCCGCACACGCCCTTCTGCTTTGGGCTGGAAGAAGTACGCGCCAAAGGTCTTTTGCCAGAGCATATCGGCCAGGTCGTCGGCATGAGGGCTTTTTTCCAGGTCGAAGAGCCTGCAAAAATGGCGAGGGGCCTGGTCACGCGGGGCTTGCTTGATAAACTTCCACGCCCACAACAAGTCCAACACCGCTGGCGTGTGGGTGCTCATGATGACTTTGTAACCTCGCCGCAGCAATTCCAAAGCGAGCAGAAGAACATCGGCAATGGCATGAGGATGCAAGCCCATTTCGGGTTCTTCGATGACAACCCAGCGAATGTGGGGACGGCGATTTTGTCGCCCCAAAGGTAAAAGCCAGTAAATTCCCAACAACAACGGCGCAAATTCACGCTGGCCGGTTGACCAACTGAGGTAAGGCAATCGTTCCCCGTGGGGCAATTCGAGCATCAGCCGCTTTTGCCCGCGATCGACGACAACTTTGAGGGTGGCGCCGCGGAAAATATGGTGCTCCAGGCGAACGCGCACCGTCCGGTGTAACCGGCGTTGTTTTGGAAAAAGCACCCCTTCTTCCCCGCCCAGCCCTGCATCCAGCAAAAGGCGAACCTGGTCGCTGAAATGACGGACGACAAAAGGATCCTGCCAGCGGAAATCCGAAAATGGCCGCGGCCAACTGGCCTGGTGGAAAATCAAGGCACGCTGCGCCGGGACGTAAAATACACGTTGCTCCCCTTTACCCGTGTTTTCAAAAACCTGAACAAGCGTTTGTGGCTGCCCATTCCAATGCCAGCGTGTTTTCTCATTCCAAACAGCAGCAAAACCTTCGCCAAAATAGGCTTCCGCCCACTGGGCAGGCGTTTTCAGCACGGCGCCATAGCGCTTCAGCAGGGTTTTGATTGCAGGGGCGTCCTGAGCCAATTTGAAAAGTTGCAACAACAAACTTTTCCCTGTGGCCTGAGGGCCCACGAGCACGGTCAGGTCGCCAAAGGTGATGGTCGCGTCTTCGAATTGGGCAAAATGCTGGACGCGGAAAGTGTAATCAGGCATGGGCATCTCCCTCCAGCGCGAAGCACGGCCGGCCCTCGCCGACGGGGATTTTGCGCCAGTTGGTGAGGGTGAGGTGGGGGCCGAGGTCGGCCAGGGCCTGGGCGAGGGCGTCGTCGAGCGCGCCGAGTTGCCGCAGCACTTCCAGCGCCACGGCGGGGCGGGCGCGGCCTTTGCCGTCGCCGTCGGCAATTTTGATGGCAATACCCACACCGCCTTCCACCCCCGGCACCACGCCGGGGCGCAGCGCAAGGCCTTGGAAGGCTTCCGCCCCGGCTTTGGAAAGCATTCGTCCACCGGTGGCTTCCATGAAGCGGGTATCGAAGCGCCCCGGGCCACCCACCATGAAGGGGTGAGCGGTCATCGCGGCGAAGATGGTGCCCAGCGCCTCGGCGCGGCGCGGCGGCAGGCCGCGCGGGTCGGCCAGGCGGGCGTAGGCCAAGGCGGCGTGGTAGAGGGGCAGGGCAAAGTTGGGCGCGGAGCAGCCGTCGGTGCCCAGAGGGATGGCCTCGGCGTCCAGCCCGCTCATCTCGGCCAAAGCCTGCAGGATGCGCTGCTGCACGGGGTGTTCGGGGGCGAGGTAGTTTTCGGTCGGCCAGCCGTGCATCACCGCTTGCGCCAACATGCCGGTGTGCTTGCCGGAGCAGTTGTGGCGGTTGGGCGTGGGGGATTCGCCGCGGCATGCCAGCGCCACCGCGGTGGGTTGGTGGTAGGGCGGATGCACGCCGCATTGCAACTGGCTTTCGCTCAACCCGACTTTGGCCTGAATGCTGCTTACCACCCGAACGTGCTCATCGGTGCCGGAATGTGATGCGCAGATGATGGCGACCTCTTCGGGGGTGAGGCCGAAGTGCTGCGGGCCGCCGTCTTCCACGAAGGGCAGCGCCTGAAAGGGCTTGGCCGAGGAGCGCAGGTAGGTGAACACGAAAGGGTTGCCGTGGGCGGCCAGCAGGTTGCCCTGGGCATCGACGACAGCAATCGCGGCGTGGTGGATGCTTTCCACCAGGTCGCCGCGGGTGAGTTCGTAGGCAGGCTGATAAGGCGGCCACGGTTCGGCGTGGTCACCCCAGACGAGAAGTTGGGGCATGTCATTTATCCTTGGCATGCTTAGGATGGGAAGCGCTGAGGCCGGAATGACTCCGTCTGGCAAGGTAACGTTGAAGCCCCTGGCGAAGGCGTGCCAGGTAAAACGCCTCGATGTCGGGTTCTCGCTCGCGGTCGAAGTCCCACATTGCGAGCAGATCCAGAGCCAGGGCCTCAGTATCCTGAGGTGGTTGAGCGCCAGCAAGCAGGTCTTCCAACCGCTCTTGGGCGGTGAGGAGAAAAACGCGCATGCGGTGAAGCGCAGCAGCAGGCACCAGCCCATCTCGGCTGCTCACGATAAGGTAATCGCTGTAATCAGGGGCCATCAACAGGTCAATGGCATCCAGCCATTGTGCGAGATCGGCATGAGCAAAGAAGGGGGGCTGGTGGACTGTTACCGCATCGCCCACGAAGAGCACCTTGTGGTCAGGGACGATGACCCACAGCGCGCCGGGATGGGGGCCGGGGTGATGTTCGATGACCACCGGGTCCCCGCCCCAGTAAATTTCCAGTCGGTCACTGATGCCCATCTGCGGCGGCGCCCAACGCATGTTGGAGATTTGCGAACAACGCTCCCAGGCCTCGCCGCGCGGGCTCCCCTGAACGCGAAAAATAGCGGCCCGGTTGCGGAAAACCTGCACGGTGTATTCGTGCGCCAAAACAGGGGTTTCCAGCATCCGCGCGCCCAGGGTGCGATCGGCATGAGCATCCAGGTAGACCAACAACATCTCAGCACTGTTGCTCATATGGCGACAGCGGGCGCGCCAGAGGCGGCTATCTTGAGGACAAGGGGGGGAATCCACCAGGATGGTGCCTTCCTCACGAATGATGACGCCAGGCACCATGCCACGATAATCATCAAGCACAAAGACCCGGGGAGCGATTTCTTGCATGATGTTTTGACCTCCAAGGATGAGGACTACGCTTCGGGGGGCGCCACAGGGAGAGTAAAGTAAAACGTCGCGCCCTCCCCCGCAGCGCTGTGAACGCCGATTTGACCATCATGGGCCTGCACTGCCAGGCGGGCAAAAGCCAGACCCAATCCCAAACCTTTCCCTCCACGCCTGCTACCCCGTTCATATTTCTGGAAAATCAGGGTTTGTTCCTCTGGCGGAATGCCGGGGCCATCATCTTGCACCCAGAAGCGGACAGCGTCACCCACACGCTCCGCACCCACCCGGATATGCCCTCCTTCGGGGGTGTACTTGACGGCGTTCTCCAAAAGGTTGATCAATACCCGACGGATGATTTCACGGTCAGCATACACGGGGGGCAAATTGGGAGGAAACCTCTCCTCCAGAGATTGGTCCTTTTGAGCAAGATGGGGCCGGACGATCTCCAGCGCCTCGGAAAACAAATCGGCAACCGGTGTAGCCGTCCGCTTGAGCGGCATCTGCCCGCTTTCCAAGCGGCGGAGGTCGAGCATGTTAGCCGTGAGGCGCTTCAGCCGGTCGAGCGAACGCTGGGCAATGGCAAAAAGTTCAACAATTTCCGCGTTTTCCACGTTGCACGACTGGCTCAGCAAAGCAATGCTCATGTTCAAACTGGTCAGGGGAGCGCGCAAATCGTGGTAGAGCATCGCCAGCAAGTCGTCACGCAGGGTATCGAGGCGCTTGCGCTCGGTGATGTCGCGCAAAATCCATTGCAGGTGGGGCTTGCGCCCCAACTGGATGCGCCGCACATATACCTCTACCGGAATGGCTTTGCCACTGCGGGTTTGAACTTCAGATTCATAGGTGAAGGGAGGCGACGACGGAATGTCGCCCAGTGTTTCTGGCCGCAACCCCTGAGGCAAAGTGTGGATGGCGGCGATGGAAAGGGTACCGGAGCGCACCGCTTCCCATGTGTATCCTAAGGATTCTTTGGCGTGCTGGTTAGCCTCAACAACATGTCCTGCCAGGTCGGTAATGAAGATCCAATCCAGCGTGTCGTTGAATAGGTCACGGTACTGCTGATGAGCACGGCGCACCTCCTCAAACAAGCGCGCCCGCCGCAACGCCGTGCTGGCCAGAGCGGCAACACCCTGGAGAAAGGCCTCCATCTCGGCGGTGAAACGGCCTTCCAGAGGATTGATGGCTACCAGAGCCCCAATAGGGACACCTTCGTCTTTCAGCAGGGCACAGGCGGTCGTGCGCACGGCAAAGGCTTCCAGCGCCTTCAGCGAGGGACACGCCTCTGGCTGCTCCGGGGGGGGAAAACGGATACCCAGCAGGCGATCGGCCAGCGTTCCAGCAGCGTTGTGGGAAATCCAGATGCCGCTTTCTTCGTCCCGCAAGGCCAGGAGCACAGCCTGTGTGCGCAAGGCTCGCCCAATCTGCTGCAAGATGCGCCGGATGATTTCCTCAGGGTCCCAGGTGGTAGTGACCAGCAGCGCGCTCTCGGCCCAAATTTGCATCAGCCGAGCCTGTTGGCGGCTGCGGGCGTAGAGCAGTGCGTTCATCATCGTGGGGCTGACCATGTCGGCGAAAGCCTGGAGGGCTGTCAAGTTGTCTTGGGTGAACGTCTTGGGACGCGAATGCACCACGGTGAACACACCCACCAGTTGGCCCTTCATGATCAGCGGCACCGCCATGGCGGAGCGTTTGTCCTCTTCCCCTTGTGCTGGCACGATCGGTAACCAACGCTCGTCCTGGGAAGTATCCTCTACCAGGGCCGGCTGCTTGTGCGTGACCACCCACCCCGCCAATCCGCGATGCAACACTTCGCGCAGTTGCATCGCCGTGTTTTCATGGACGCGTTGGCCCTCGAGGATAATCGCCGAGACCACATCACCGTGTTCGTTGAGCACCACCGCACTGCCGTCTTCCGCACCTGCGACCTCGATCGCGAAAGCCAGCGCCTTATGCAGCACTGCCCGCAAGTCCAAATCAGCAGTGAGTTCCCGCACAATCTGATAAAAGCGGTCCACGGAAAGGGGCAATCTGAAGGAATCTTCTTCAGGAGACATATTTCAACCCACTCCCTGTGTTGAACAAAACCACGCGTTCGTGGGGGCGAATCCACCCTTCGGCAAGCAGCTTTTGCAGGCCAGCCAGGGTGGCCGCCCCTTCCGGCGCAGCAAAAACACCCTCCATCGTAGCCAACAGGTGCTGGGCTTGCAAAATAGCCGCGTCGGGCACGGCTACCGCCGTACCCTGCGTGGCGCGCAGGGCGCGCAAGATCAGGCGGTCGGCAAATACAGAGGGCACCCGCAGCCCTGCCGCAATGGTGTGCGCGTGTTTCCACGGCCTGGCGCGCGCCTCGCCGCCCTGAAAAGCGCGCACGATGGGCGCACACCCTTCGGCCTGGACACTGACCAACCGCGGACGGCGCTCGCCAATCCAGCCTAAGGCTTCCAGTTCGTCGAAGGCTTTCCACATCCCCACCAGGCCGGTGCCCCCGCCGGTGGGATAGACGATGACGTCCGGCAGGTCCCATCCGAAAGCCTCGGCGACCTCCAACCCCATCACTTTTTTGCCTTCCAGGCGGTAGGGCTCTTTGAAAGTGGAAACGTTCCACCAACCGTGTTTTTTGGCCTCTTTTTCTGCCCGCTTGGCGGCGTCGCTGATCAGCCCATCCACCAATACAAGATGGGCACCCGCGGCCTCCACTTCTACTTTGTTGACCTGAGGCGCATCAGCAGGCATGAAGACGTGGGCTTCGGCGCGCGCCCGGGCGGCGTACGCGGCCAGCGCCCCGCCAGCGTTGCCCGCCGTAGGAATGACAAAGGCTTTCAGCCCCAATTCAACCGCTCGCGAAACGGCCATCACCAGCCCGCGGGCCTTGAAAGTGCCGGTGGGGTTTTGGCTTTCGTCCTTCACCCACAGGTTGGCCATGCCCAGCCGCTTGGCCAACCGCGGCACGGGAAGCAGCGGGGTATCGCCCTCGCCGAGGGTGAAACGGAAGGCCGGATCGCGCACCGGCAGGATCTCATGCCAGCGCCACAGGCCAGGCGGGCGTTTGGCCAGCGCATCGGGCGTCAGGGTGCGGCTCGCGGCGGCGAGGTCATAGCGCGCCAGCAAAGGCGATTTGCAGTGCGAGCAGAAAGTCTGCGGCTTATCGGCTTCGAAAGTGCGCCCACATTCCGGGCATTCCAAATGGGTGAGCGTGCTCATGGTGAAGGAGGCTCCTCGGCAAAAGCAGGGATGTCTTCGAAAGCCGCGATACGCTGCCGCCAAGCTTCCGGCAAAGGGATAGCACGCTGCCCTTGATAATCGTAGCACACCTGCACTGTTTCCCCAGTGGCAAAAACGGTATCGCCGCTGGCATCTTCGATGCGATAGTGCATGGTAAAACTCTTGTTGCCCAAGCGGGTCACGCGCACGCCGACGCGCACTTCGTCGTCCAAAAAGATGGGACGGCGAAAGGCCACGTGGGCATCGGCCAAGATGAAACGGACATCCGGGTCGCGCAGTCGGCGCAGGTGGAGATGGGCAAAGTAGCCGATGCGCGCCTGTTCCATGTAGGTAAGGTAACGAGCATTGTTGACATGCCCCAGCAAGTCCAGATCGCTGAAGCGGACGGTGATCGGCTGATAGAAATGGAACATACTTTGATTATACCCTTTTTCGTGACGGGGCGGTGAAGGTTGACCCTGAAAAGGCTTTGTGGCATAATGTGAGCGTTGCACAAAGGCGTCGATGGAGACGAGTAAGCCCGACCGGGGTTGCCAGCGAGTTCGGAGCGGTGGAAGCCGAACAGCCGCCGCGGGCCGAAAATCCCTCCGGAGCCGCGAACCGAACGGGGCAAAGCCCTCAGTAGGGGAGCCGGGGTCGCCCCCCGTTAGCGGGGCGCGGGCATAAGCTGCACAGGCCGTGCCCGAGAGAGTGCCCGCCTACCAAGGCGGGAATCAGGGTGGTACCGCGGGAGTGTCACGCTCTCGTCCCTGCAGGGACGAGAGCGTTTGTGGTTAAAAAGGCGTCCAGTATGCAGGCAAGATGTGATGGCTGGATGCCAACATTTGTAGGAGGTGAGAGGTATGCCCCACACCGTGTTTCGTCCTGTGTCACCGCAGGTCAACTTACCGAAGGTAGAGGAACAAGCACTCGCACTGTGGCGCAAGCACGACATCTTCCGCAAAACGGAGGAAACCCGCCGGGGTGGCCCGGAATTCGTGTTCTACGAGGGCCCACCAACGGCCAATGGAAAGCCGGGCGTGCACCACGTGCTGGCGCGGGCGTTCAAGGACATCTTCCTGCGCTATCGGGTGATGCGCGGCTATCACATCATCCGCCGAGGCGGATGGGATACCCACGGCCTGCCCGTGGAAATCGAGGTGGAGAAAAAACTCGGCTTCACCAGCAAGCGCCAAATCGAGGCGTTTGGCGTGGCCGAGTTCAACAAACTCTGCCGGCAGTCAGTATTCGAGTATATTCAGGATTGGGAAAACCTCACCGAGCGGATTGCTTACTGGGTCGATCTGGAAAACGCCTATGTAACTTATCACAATGAATACATCGAGAGCGTGTGGTGGATTTTGAAGCGCTTTTGGGAGGATGGGCTGATCTACCGCGGGCACAAAGTGGTCACCTATTGCCCGCGCTGCGGCACGCCGTTGGCCGACCACGAAGTAGCCCAGGGCTACCGGGAAACCGAGGATCCTTCGGTATATGTCCGCCTGCCGCTCAAGGACGAACCGGACACCGCCCTGCTGGTGTGGACGACCACGCCGTGGACGTTGCCAGCCAACGTGGCAGTGGCAGCACACCCCGATGTCACCTATGTGAAAGTTCGGCATCCGCTGCCTGAGGGGGAACATGAATATCTCATCGTTGCCCAACCCTTGCTCGAACAGGTATTTCGCGACGAAGCCGACAAGATAGAAGTGGTGGCCGAGTTCCCCGGCAAGGCTTTGAAGGGCAAGCGCTACCAGCCGTTGTTCACCTTTGTGCCTCCCGAAAAACCGGCGCACTTCGTGGTGCTGGCCGATTTCGTGACCACCGAAGACGGCACCGGCCTGGTGCACATGGCACCTGCTTTCGGCGCCGACGATATGGAGATGGCGCGCAAGTACGACCTACCCATCATCAACACGGTCAAGCCCGACGGCACCATCGTGGAAGCCGTGCGCCCCTGGGCCGGGATGTTCTTCAAGGACGCCGACCCGCTGATCATCGAAGACCTGCAAAAGCGCGGCCTGATGTTCCGGGCCGAAACCTACACCCACACCTACCCCTTCTGCTGGCGCTGTGGCACGCCTCTGCTGTATTACGCCCGCCCGACGTGGTACATCCGCACCACAGCCAAGAAAGACCGCCTGGTAGCCCTTAACGAACAAATCAACTGGGTGCCGGCCCACATCAAACACGGGCGCTTCGGCAACTGGCTGGAGAACAACATCGACTGGGCTTTAGGGCGCGAGCGTTACTGGGGCACCCCGCTGCCCGTGTGGCAATGCCAGGAATGCGGGCATCAACACGCCGTGGGTTCGGTCGCCGAACTTTCCGAAATGGCGGGGCGCGACCTCGGCGGGCTCGACTTGCACCGCCCCTACGTGGACGAGGTTACTTTGACCTGCCCGCAATGCGGCGGCACGATGAAACGGGTGCCGGAATTGATCGACGTGTGGTTCGATTCGGGTGCCATGCAGGTGGCCCAATGGCATTACCCCTTCGAAAACCAGGAAATCCTCAAAACTCAGCACCCCGCCGATTACGTCTGCGAGGCCGTCGATCAAACCCGCGGCTGGTTCTACTCGCTCCACGCCATCAGCACGCTGCTGTTCGACAAACCGGCCTTCAAAAACGTCGTCTGTTTGGGGCTGATTCTGGACGAGAACGGCTACAAAATGTCCAAATCACGGGGCAACATTGTCGACCCCTGGGATGTGATCAACACCCACGGGGCAGACGCTCTGCGCTGGTACCTATTCACCGCCGGGCCGCCGGGTGAGAGCAAGCGCTTTTCGCTCAACCTGGTAGGCGAAACCGTGCGGCGCTTTTCGCTCACCCTGTGGAATGTGTACGCCTTCTTCGTGACCTACGCCAATCTGGATGGCTGGCGTCCACGCCCCGGTGAGCAGCCCGCCTATTCGGAACTGGACCGCTGGCTACGCTCGGAACTCCACGCCCTGGTGCGGGATGTCACGGCGGCCTACGAGGCTTATGACGCCCTCAACGCCACCCGCCCGGTGGAGCGGTTCGTCGAGCGGCTTTCCAACTGGTACTTGCGCCGCAGCCGCCGCCGTTTCTGGAAGAGCGAGGCCGACGAAGACAAACATGCCGCCTATAGCACGCTTTACGAAGCCCTGGTCACGGTGGCCAAACTGATCGCGCCGGCCATGCCGTTCATGGCCGAGGAACTGTACCAGAACCTGGTGCGGTCGGTGGACGAAGGGGCAGCAGAGTCCGTGCATTTGGCCGACTGGCCGACGGTGGACGAAGCGGCGATCGACGAAAAACTCAACCAGGAGATGAGCCTGGTGCTCAAACTGGTTTCTCTTGGCCATGCCGCCCGCAACAAAGCCGGCATCAAGGTGCGGCAGCCATTGCGAGAGGCAGCCTTTGCCGTAGGGCGCGCGGGCGAGCAAGACGTGGTGCCGCGCCATGCCGATCTGTTGACCGAGGAATTGAACGTCAAGCAGGTGCGGGTGCTCAGTGGGCAGGGCGAGGCGGTCTCGTACAGCCTCAAGCCGTTGCCCAAGCAACTGGGGCAGAAGTACAAAGGGCTGTTCCCCAAAGTGCGGCAGGCTATCCTGGCGCTGGATGCCGAAGAAGCGGCGGCGAAATTGCTGGCGGGGCAGCCCATCCAGGTAGAAGTTGAAGGGCAGACCTACGCCATCCTGCCCGACGAGGTAGAAGTCCGCATGGAAGCGCACAGCGGCCTGACGGTGGCCTCGGAAGGGGCCTACTTGGCCGCGCTGGACACCGAGATTACCCCCGAACTGCGCCAGGAAGGGCTGGCACGCGACTTCGTCCGCTGGGTACAGGACGCCCGCAAGAAGGCCGGGCTGGAACTTTCCGACCGGATTCGGCTGTTCTACCAGGCGCCGGAGGAAGTGGCGGCAGCCGTGGAGGCATTTCGCGAGTACGTCATGGCCGAGGTGCTGGCGGTCGAGATGACGGCCGGCGCGCCGCCGGAGGATGCTTTCGTCACGGAGGCGTCCGGCGGCAAAGTGACGCTCGGCCTCCTGAAAGCCTGAAAAACCGCGCCGCGTGATGAGCAAGCCCAGAGCCCGACGAAAACCGTCGGGCTTTTGGTTTGACCTCTTGCCCAAGATGCGCTAAACTGAAAGCGTCGTGTCCGTTGCCAGTGAGGAGGGCTACCGTGTGGTCAAACCGGGCAACTTATATCGGCATCGTGCCGCTGGCGGGGAAGCCGTTGACCTACGCGGCGCTGGATGGCGACCTGGGCTTGTTGGCGCTGGGGGAGGGCGACCTGGCCGCCGTGACCGCTTTTTGTGGCGGGCAGCGGCAGGCCCTTGCGGCGGTGGCTGCCCCCACCCGCCCCAGCCAGAGGCTGTTGCAGCAGCCCGAATACCGTCACACGCTGGGCGCGCCATTGCGTCCAGGGCGTTGGCAGGAAGGACGGGTGGCCGAATACCTCTTGCGTCGCCACAATTTGCGGATGTTGCCCACTCCTGCCGACGAGCAACGCGCACCCTCTTGGGTGCAGATGGGCTTCCGCCTGTACCGCCAGTTGCGCGCTTTGGGCTACCAGCCTTATCCCCACGCAGAAGCACCCCGCCAAGTGCTCGAAACCTCACCCCACGCCGCTTTTTCGGCCTTATTAGGGCATCTCCCCTTTTCCAAACGCACACTGGAAGGTCGGATTCAACGCCAGTTGGTGCTGCGAGAGCAAGGGCTCGATTTGCCCGATCCGCTGCGCATTTTCGAGGAATTCACCCGCCACCGCTTGTTGCGCGGCATTTTGCCTACGGATGGGCTGCTAAGCCCGACAGAACTGGACGCCTTAATGGCCGCGTGGACGGCGTACCGGGCCGCCACATCCCCGGACGAGGCACTCGCGATAGGCGATCCCGAGGAAGGGCAGATCATCCTGCCGGTGGCCTCGCTGAAGCCACGTTACGCCCGCACAGCATGAGGAACCATGAGCCAGGAACCCCTCCCTCCCTCCAACGAGCCTCCTCCAACCTCTAAAGAGCAACCACACCTCACCTGGCGGGCGCGATTGTTCAAGTGGTGGCGCACACAAATGCGCTCCGTGGACCTCAAGCGGCGCGGCACGGTAGCCGCCCAATTGCGGGAAGGTTCGCGCCCCGATTTCGACTACTTTCTGATGGTTTTGCTCTCCAGCGTGATCGCCACGTTGGGATTGCTCATCGATTCAGGGGCAACCGTGATCGGGGCCATGTTGGTTGCGCCGCTGATGACGCCAATTTTGGGGCTGGGGTTGGCCTCCCTCAACGGCGACCGGGTGTTGCTGCGTGATGCGACGAGCGCATTGCTGCGGGGGGCGCTGGTCGCCGTGGCCACAGCCCTGGTGCTCACCCTCATCAACCGCCCCCTGCCGTTTGCACCGCTGCAACAATTGCCTCACGAGGTGCTGGCGCGCACCCGACCGGGGCCCATCGACCTGGCCATCGCCCTCGCGGGCGGTGCGGCGGCGGCCTTTGCCTGGGCGCTGCCGGCGGTATCGCCTTCCCTGCCCGGGGTGGCCATTGCCACCGCCCTCATGCCACCGTTGGACGTCGTGGGCATTGGGATTGGTTTAGGGCGCTGGAATGTAGCCGGGGGAGCGTTGTTGCTTTTCCTCACCAACGCCATCGCGATCGCTTTTGCTTCGATGGTGGTGTTCTACATCCTGGATTTTGGGGAAACCAAGGTTTTCCAGATCCACAGCGTGCGCGATTTACCGCGCGTCATGCAGGTATCTGGCGTGGTGGTTTTGTTGCTCTCACTCCCCTTGGCCTATTTGAGCGCCCGTTTTGTGCATCAGGCAGCGCAAACGGCGCTGATCGACCGAGTGGCAGAGGAAGAAGTTGCCCACCTCGGCGGAGCACTGACGGGGATCACTTTCGAGTCGGCAGATGGCATCCTGCGTCTGGAACTCCAGATACGCACCCAGCACACTTTGCAATATGCCGAAGTGCGGACTTTGCAAAGCCGGATCGCGGAGCGTCTGGGGAAGCCGGTATCCATCGTGGTAGACCAAACCCTCTATACTCAACTCAACCCGCTTGTGCCGCCCACGGCGACGCCCACGGCTACCCCAGGACCTTCACCCACGGCCACGGCAACCGCCACGGCCACCGCGACGGCAACCGCGACGGCAACGGCCACCATGACGCCAACCGCGACGGCCACTCCCACGGCTACCGTGACACCCACCCCCACGCCTTCCTGGGGCAAAGTGACCAATACACACTGGCGCGGCGTGCACCTGCGCCAATCACCTGACGGCCCCATCATTGCCACCCTCCCCGAGGGAGCCCCGCTTCGCATTACCTATCATCTGGCCGTAGTGGGCGGGCTGGTGTGGGTCGAGGTGTACGATGCGCAAGGACGGCTTGGGTGGTTACCGATGATCTACGCAGCCACGTTGACGCCTACCCCCACCATGACGCCCTCTCCTACACCCTCGCCCTCGCCGCAGCCACAACCCTCCGCCACGCCTTCCCCCACGGCAACCCCTTGAGGCGCAGAAGGCTTTTATGGAACGAATAACGATCGAAGTTGTGACCCGCGCAGTCGGTAGTGTCAGCCATTGCCCCCATTGCCAGGCATTCATCGACGGCGTAGGCGTGGGAAACCGAATTCATCGCGCCGATGCTCTGGCTTACCCTCCCGATGTTCAGGCCGAGTGGAACCGGCTGATGGCACTCATCGGACGACTGGCCGCACGTTTCCCTGAGCAATTGTTTATCCGGCTTACCGATGCCCAATCTCCACGAGGCTTCTGGCTGGCGTTGCGAGGTGTGCGGCGGTATCCGGCTTTTTTGATTGGACGAGAGCGCGTCTTTGGTTACGACGAAGAGGCTGTGGTTACTCTATTGAAAAGGCACGGCGCTCAAGAGCGGATTCTCCCGATGATATAATTCTTTCCCCACCCAGGGGCGTTTGCCGAAGGCAGCCCCATAAGCAAAACATTCCTCAGGAAGGGTCTTTACATGATGCGTTTCGATCGCTTTACTGAGCGTGCTCAGGAAGTCGCCCAGCGGGCTGCCGAACTCATTCAGCGGTATGGGCACACCCAAATCGATACCGAGCACATCTTGCTGGCTTTGCTGGAACAGCCCCAGGGAGCAGTACCGCAGATTTTGGACGTCTTGCGGGTAAGCACCGAAGCGCTGATTCAACAGGTGGATCACGTCCTGCGCACGACGCCCAAAGCCAACATCTTCGGTGGCGGCGCGGGACAAATTTTCATCACCCCACGGGTCAAGCGCATCATCGACATGGCCAACCAAGAGGCCAACCGCCTGCAAGACGAGTATATCTCCACCGAGCATCTTTTTCTGGCCATCCTCAACGAGCGCAACACGCCAGCGGCCACGCTGCTGAGTTCGGCGGGCATCACCAAACCGCGGGTGTACGAGGCCATCCAGCAGGTGCGTGGTGGCCAGCGGGTGACCGATCGGCGGGCGGAATCGCGCTACCGGGCGCTGGAAAAGTACTCTCGCGACCTCACCCAACTGGCGCGGGAAGGCAAACTCGACCCGGTCATCGGGCGCGATGGCGAAATTTTGCGCGTCATCCAGGTGCTTTCGCGGCGCACCAAGAACAACCCGGTGCTCATCGGCGAGGCGGGCGTGGGCAAGACGGCCATCGTGGAAGGGCTGGCACAGAAGATCATCAGCGGCGACGTCCCGGAGATTCTGGCGGGCAAGCGGGTGGTGGCGCTGGATTTAGGGGCAATGATCGCCGGCTCGCGTTTCCGCGGCGATTTCGAAGAACGCCTCAAAGCCGCCATCGAGGATGTCAAGCGCTCGGAAGGCGAAATCATCCTCTTCATCGACGAGTTACACACCGTGGTGGGTGCCGGGGCAGCCCAGGGAGCGATGGACGCTTCCAACATGCTCAAACCCGCCCTGGCACGCGGCGAGTTGCAGTGCATCGGCGCGACCACGCTGGACGAGTACCACAAGTACATCGAGAAAGACGCCGCTTTGGAGCGGCGTTTCGCCCCGGTGTATGTCGAAGAACCGAGCATCGAAGATACCATCGAGATGCTGCGTGGCCTGCGCGATCGCTATGAAGCGCATCATCGCGTGCGGTTCACCGACGAAGCGCTGGTGGCCGCGGCCAAACTCTCGGCGCGCTACGTGACCGATCGCCATCTGCCTGACAAAGCGATCGACCTGGTGGATGAAGCGGCAGCCAAACTGCGGGTCGCGCTGTACTCCCTTCCACCCGACCTGAAGGCGCTGAAAAGCGATATCGAGCGCCTGGTGGCCGAGGAAGAGCAGGCTCGCGAAGCGCGTGATTACGAGCGCGCGGCCACTAAAAAACTGGAACGCGTGCGCCTGGAAGAAGAATTCCAGCAGCGCCGGGCGGCCTGGGAAGCCGAAAACCAACTCGACGAAGTGGTGGACGCAGAAGATATTGCCGAGGTGGTCTCTCAATGGACGGGCATTCCGGTGACGCAGATGATGGAAACCGAGGCCGAGCGCCTGCTGCACATGGAAGAACGCCTCCACGAGCGCATCGTGGGGCAAGAGGCAGCCATCGCGGCGATCTCCGATGCCATTCGGCGGGCGCGTTCCGGCTTGAAAGACCCCCGTCGCCCAATTGGCTCGTTCATCTTCATCGGCCCCTCCGGCGTCGGCAAAACCGAACTTGCCAAGGCGCTGGCCGAATTCCTCTTCGACGACGAGGATGCCTTAGTGCGGGTAGACATGAGCGAATACCGAGAACAGCATACGGTTTCCCGCCTGTTTGGCGCGCCGCCGGGCTATGTGGGCTACGAAGAGGGCGGACAATTGACCGAGGCCATCCGGCGGCGGCCTTACCGCGTGGTGCTGTTCGACGAAATCGAAAAGGCACATCCCGAAGTGTGGAACTCGCTGCTGCAAATCCTCGACGATGGCCGCCTGACCGACGGCCAGGGGCGCACGGTGGACTTCCGCAACACGGTCATCATTATGACTTCCAATCTGGGCACCGAATTCGTGCGGCGCGCCGGCTCGTTAGGTTTCTTGCAGACAGAGGGCGGCGCGGAAGAACGTAAAGCCCAGGAAAAAATCGAGAAGGCGCTCAAGGCAACCTTCCGCCCCGAATTTCTCAACCGCATCGACGAAATCATCATGTTCTCCCCGCTGAGCCAGGACGACATGCGCCGCATCGTGGATTTGCAGATGCAGGAGGTCGCCGAGCGCCTGGCCGAGCGTGACCTGACCGTGCGCCTGACCGACGCGGCGCGCGACTACCTGGCCGAAGTCGGTTATGACCCCGATTTCGGCGCCCGCCCGCTGCGCCGCGCCGTGCAAAAGCATGTCGAAGGCCCGCTGGCCATCCGCCTGCTGAGCGGCGAATTTGCCCCCGGCGACACCATCGAGGTGGACGTGAACAAGGATGGCGAGGGGCTCGTCTTCCGCAAGGTAACCGATGAGGGGGCATGATAAAATGAAAGCGTAGCGCGCACGGCGCCTATGGAACATTCCCCTTTCTTGGAGGTTGCCATGATCAAAGATGCCCTCAAAGATGCCGAACACCGGATGCAGGGCGCCATTCGTGCCCTGGAAGAGGACCTGGCAGGCATTCGCACCGGGCGCGCCAGCCCAGCACTGGTGGAGCGGCTGGAAGTGGAATACTACGGCACGCCAACTCCCCTGATGCAATTGGCTTCCATCAGCGTGCCGGAACCGCGCCAGTTGCTCATCAAACCCTTCGACCCCTCTACCCTGCGGGCAATCGAGCGCGCGATTCAGAAATCAGACCTGGGGCTCAACCCCAACAACGATGGTCGCAACATCCGCCTCATTTTGCCCCCACTGACCGAGGAACGCCGCCGCGAACTGGTCAAGGTGGTGCATCATCGGGTGGAAGAAGCCCGGGTGGCGATCCGCAACGTCCGGCGTGATGTCAAGAAAGACCTCAAAGAATTCGAGGACGAAAAACTCATTTCCGAAGACGAGCGCAAACGGGCAGAAGAGAAGCTGGACGACCTGACGAAAGAGTACATCGAAAAGGCCGAGGCATTGGGCGAACGCAAAGAAAAAGAAGTGATGGAGGTGTAGATTGCCCTCCTCATCGTCCGCTCCTTCCGCTCCCGATCCCACCTGGGAAATCCCAACCCACATTGCCATCATCATGGACGGCAACGGGCGGTGGGCGCGTCAGCGCCGCCTGCCGCGCCTCGCGGGGCATCGCGCCGGCACCGAAAACCTGCGCCGCGTCATCCGCGCCTGCGTGGAGTTTGGCGTGCGCTACCTCACCATTTACGCCTTCTCGACCGAAAACTGGGCCCGGCCACGGGAAGAGGTGGAAGGGCTGATGGAAATCATGGAAGAGTTCATCGACAAAGAACTCGACGAACTCGACGCCGAGGGGGTGCAAATCCGGCATATCGGCAAATTAGAAGGCGTGCGGCCTCAAC
>JALSPT010000221.1 GCA_026985785.1 Anaerolineales bacterium | reverse complement strand
AAGCGCGAAGTCATCGGCGTGGCCTACGAAACCGTCGAACTGGACGACGGGCGGCTGCCGCTGCTGACGCCGATGAGCGAAGTCGCCGGGCGGATGGCCGTGCAGGTGGGCGCGCACTATCTGGAAAAAGCCCACGGCGGGCGCGGCAAACTGCTGGGCGGCGTGCCCGGCGTGCGCCCTGCCGACGTCGTCATCATCGGCGGCGGCATCGTGGGCACCAACGCCGCCAAGATGGCCCTGGGCATGGGCGCGCACGTCACCATCATCGACAAGAACATCGACCGCCTGCGCTATCTGGCCGATGTGCTGCACGGCAACCTCACCACCCTGGCTTCCAACTCCCTCAACATCGCCCACGCCGTGCAGGTGGCCGACTTCGTCGTCGGCGCGGTGCTCATCCACGGTGCGCGCGCCCCCCGGCTGGTGACGCGAGAGATGGTCTCCCAGATGAAACCCGGCAGCGTCATCGTGGACGTCGCCATCGACCAGGGCGGCTGCGTGGAGACTTCCCATCCCACTACCCACAGCAATCCCACTTATTTGGTGGACGGCGTGGTGCACTACGGCGTGACCAACATGCCCGGCGCGGTGCCGCGCACTTCCACCTACGCCCTCTCCAACGCCACCCTGCCCTACGCCCTGCAACTGGCCTCGTTGGGCTTCGAGGAAGCCGTGCGCCGCAACCCCGCCCTGGCCCGCGGGGTGAACACCTACCAGGGGAAAGTCACCTACCCCGCCGTGGCCGAAGCCTTTGGCCTGGAATACACCCCGCTGGAGCAGTTGCTGGCATGAACGGCGAGTTTTCCCAAAAAACCTCCCGCCGTGTGGCCGGGCTGAAGCCCTCCGGCTTGCGTAAGTTCTTCGACATCATCGCCGAAATGCCCGAGGTGGTCTCCTTAGGCATCGGCGAGCCGGATTTCGACACGCCGGAAGTCATCCGGCGGGCCGGCATCCGCGCTCTGGAGGATGGCTATACGCATTACACCAGCAACGCGGGCATCAGCACCCTACGCCGCCGCCTCGCCGAGCACCTGGAACGCCGCTACGGCGTGCGCTACGATCCCGAGCGGGAGATCGTGTTCACGGTGGGCGTTTCCGAGGCGCTCTACCTGGCCATGACCGCCCTGCTCGACCCCGGCGACGAGGTGCTGGTGCCCACGCCGTGCTTCGTTTCCTACCAGCCGGAGGTGGTGCTGGCGGGCGGCGTGGCCGTCGAGGTGCCCCTGCGCGCCGAGGATGGCTTCCAGCCCAATGTGGACCTCCTCGCGCAGCATCTCACCCCGCGCACCAAAGCCATCCTCATCAACTACCCCCACAACCCCACCGGCGCAGCCGCCGAGCGGGAAGCCATGCAAGCCCTGGCCGCTTTTGCTGCCGAGCACGACCTGATCGTGATTTCCGACGAAATTTACGACCGCTTAGTCTACGGCGTGGAGCATGTCTGCTTCCCGGCGCTGGAAGGCGCGTGGGAGCGGACGATTTTGCTGGGCGGCTTTTCCAAGGATTACGCCATGACCGGCTGGCGCCTGGGCTTTGCCGCCGCCCCGGCGGGGCTGTTGCAGCCCATGCTGCGGGTGCATCAGTACACCGTGATGACCGCCCCCACCCCGGCGCAGGTGGCCGCCATCACCGCGCTGGAAGCCGAAGAGGCCGAGGAGGCGGTGGAAGCCA
>JALSPT010000220.1 GCA_026985785.1 Anaerolineales bacterium | reverse complement strand
GCTGGAAAACCTGCTGCGGTTGAAGGCGCACTATCTGGCGCGCGGCCCGCTGCGTGATCGCGACGCGGTCATCGTGTGGGGGGCGGGCATGGCCGGCCGTCGCCTGAGCAAGCATTTGCTGCGGGAAGGCGTGCCGCTGGCGGCTTTTGTGGACATTGATCCCCGTAAAATCGGGCGCACCCGCCGCGGCCGCCCGATTTACCCCGCCGAGGCCCTGCCCGACCTGTGGAAGCAGCACCGCCGCCCCGCGGTCGTGGTAGCGGTGGGCGCCCGCAAGGCCAAAGCCCTCATCCGCCCGCGCCTGACTGGCTGGGGGCTGGCCGAAGGGCGCGACTGGTGGTTCGCGGCGTGAATGATGAATGGCGAATAGCGAATGACGAAGACGCACGGCGCAGCCTCACTTTGCCCGCCGCAACCAGGCAACCATATAGCCAAGCAACCGTGTAACCATGTAACCAAGCAACCACGCCCCCTGGCAACGACGACGTCACGAAGTAACGACGCAACGAAGTAACGCTCCACGGAGGTTCCCCCATGAACACCTTACCCCGTCTCTCCCTCGCTGCTCTGCCCACGCCGGTGCAGCCGCTGCCGCGGCTGAGCGCCGAGTTGGGCTTCCGCCTGCTGGTCAAGCGCGATGACCTCACCGGCCTGGCCTTTGGCGGCAACAAAACCCGCAAACTGGAACTGCTGCTGGCCGAAGCCCAGGCGCAGGAGGCCGAGGTGGTGCTCACCACCGGCGCGGCGCAATCCAATCATTGCCGCCAAACGGCGGCTGCCGCGGCCCGCCTGGGGCTGGCCTGCCATCTGGTGCTGATGGAGCCGCCCAAGCCCTCCGGCAACCTGCTGCTGGACGGCCTGCTGGGGGCGCACGTCACGTGGACGCCGCGCACCCGCCGCGATGAGGCGCTGCAAGAGGCTGCCGAAGCCGAGCGCGCCGCCGGACGCCGCCCGTACGTCGTGCCCTATGGCGGATCCAATGCCCTCGGCGCGGCGGCGTATGCCTATGCCCTGGAAGAATTGCTCGCCCAGGGCTTTACGCCGGATGCCATTGTCTTCGCCACCTCCTCGGGCGGCACACAGGCCGGGCTGGTGGCCGGGGCGCGGCTGCTGGGCTTCCGGGGGCGCATCCTCGGCATCAGCGTGGACGAGCCTGCCGACGTGCTGCGCCCGCGCGTGGCAGCCCTGGCTGGCGAAACCGCGGCCTTGTTGGGCAAACCCGCCGACTTCCGCCCCGAAGATGTCGTCGTGGAAGATGCCTACGCCGCCCCCGGCTACGGCGTGCTCACCGAGGCCGAAATCCGTGCCATCCTGCGCCTGGCGCGCGCCGAAGGGTTGCTGGTGGACCCGGTGTACACCGGGCGCGCGATGGCCGGTCTGCTCGACCTGGCTTCGCAGGGCTACTTTGCGAGGGACGAAACCGTGCTCTTCTGGCACACCGGTGGCACACCGGCCCTGTTCGCTGCCGATTATGCCGAGGCGTTGCAGGGGGCCGCCTCTGATATAATCTAACTGCGGCGCTGCCGCGCCTCGACGTGCTTCCCAACCTTTTTCAAAAGGAGCAAAACCCATGGAACTGCGTGATGTCCCTGGCCCCAAGGCCAAAGCGATTATTGCGCGCGATAAGCAGGTGCTCTCGCCCGTGGCCGGACGTGTGGCCCCCTTCGTGATGTCCC
>JALSPT010000219.1 GCA_026985785.1 Anaerolineales bacterium | reverse complement strand
CAAATATTCATCTTCGCTGTACCGAAGAATGGGGACAGCCGTTATGCCAGGAGGTTTATATGAGTAACATGATGCAAGAATTCAAAGAATTTGCCCTCAAGGGGGACATGATGGACATGGCCATCGGCATCATCATCGGCGGTGCCTTTGGCAAGGTCGTCTCTTCGTTGGTAAACGACATCATCATGCCCCCCTTAGGCGTGCTGTTGGGCGGGGTCAACTTTACCGATTTGGGCATCGTGCTCAAAGCCGCCCACGGTGAAACGGCAGCCGTGGTATGGCGCTACGGGGCGTTCATCCAAACGCTGGTAGATTTCCTCATCGTGGCCTTAGCCGTTTTCTTTGTCGTCAAAGGCATCAATGCCATGCGGCGGAAAGAAGAAGCCCCTCCAGCCCCTGAAGCCCCACCGGAGCCATCGGCAGAGGAGCAGTTGTTGGCAGAGATCCGGGACCTGCTCAAAGCACGCTAAGGGTCACCTTTTTTTGCAGGGCGGGGCAAGGATCCTCTGCCCCTTCGTAGGAGACTAATATGGCTCACACAGCCGACGTGGTGATCATTGGCGGCGGGATCCATGGCGCCAGTCTGGCTTTCCACCTTGCCCGCCGCGGCGTGGCAGTCACCGTGCTGGAGCGCCAATTCGTGGCCGCAGGCGCCACGGGGCGCTCCAGCGGCTTGGTGCGGATGCACTACGACCTGCGCCTGGAATGCGAACTGGTATGGAAGTCGTTCGACTATTTTCGCAACTGGGAAGAGAGGGTAGGCGGCTCGTGCGGCTTTGTGCGCACCGGCTTCATCCGCATCGTGCAGCCGGAATATGAGGACGCCCTGCGCGCCAACGTCGCCATGCAGCAAGCCTTGGGCATCCCCACCTTTTTGGTCACCGCCGACGACGTCCGCCGCCTGGCCCCCTATTTCCATACCGAAGACTTTTCCATCGCGGCCTACGAGCCGGAATCGGGCTATGCCGACCCGCCGGCCACCGCGGCCAGCCTGATGGACGCCGCCCGCCGACACGGCGCGGTGCTGAAAACCGGCGTCACGGTAACCGAGATCCTGACCGACGACAGCAAAGTGCGCGGCGTGCGCACAGCCGAGGGGGAAACCTTTCACGCCCCCATCGTGGTGAACGCCGCCGGCGCGTGGGCCGATCGCGTTGCCCGCATGGCAGGGGTTGCCCTGCCCGGTTTCACCACCTGGAGCCACGACGTCATGTTCATCCGCCGTCCCCACAGCATCGGCCCCACCCACTCCACCGTGATCGACGACCCCAACGAGATGTATTTTCGCCCCGAGCAAGGCGGGCTGACGCTGGTAGGGCTGGAAAGCGGCAACCCCCTGGGCGAAGACCCCGACACCGAAACCGAACACCCTCATCCCGGCTTCGTCGAGCGTGCCGTGGAGCACATTTGCCGCCGGATTCCCGTGATGGAAGAAGGCTCTCTCCACAGCGCCCACCGCGGCTACGATGGCCTTTCGGGCGACCAGCGCGCCATCATCGGCCCCGCAGGGCCGGAAGGCTTTTGGCTGAACTGCGGCCACAGCGGTACGGGCTTCAAAATTGCCCCTGCCACCGGCCTCAGCCTGGCCGAATGGCTGCTGGACGGCGCGCCGCGCACGGTGGACATCCGCCCGTTTGCCCTCGAGCGCTTTGCAGCCGGTCGCCCGTTGCGGGGCGAACACCCTTACGCCGATATTTGGCGATAGCCTCCAC
>JALSPT010000218.1 GCA_026985785.1 Anaerolineales bacterium | reverse complement strand
GCATAGGAGAGGGGCAAACTCCACCAGGGGGCGCGGAAAGTGAGAAAAATGAGATACGAATATACGCTAAAAAACGGCGTGGCAAGCGCAGAAATCACCAACGCCGCCTCGAAACGCCTTCGGCCTGCTTTGAACAGCCCAACGGCAGGCAAAAACACCAAACCATAAGGCCATAACATTTGTCCAGGCAGTCGCCAGAGATGGGGAGGAAGGTGCTGCAAAGCGTTCTGCAGCCACGCTACCGGCCACGTGAAGCCATACACCACCATGCTGAGGGCAAAAACTCCCACTGGCGCGGCCAACATTTTGGGCAGGTCTTCGCGTCGTGCCTGAAGGAGCAGCACGACCACCGCCAACGCACTGATCTGCGGTTTGACCAACGCCAGCACCAGCCCCACACCGCGCCACCAGGGATTGCTTGCGAGCAGCGCCAGTGCCAACCCGGCGGTGACAATGACATCGATCTGCCCGAGGTAAAACTGCCCCACTGCCGGGAAAGACAGCAGGACGACCCACGGGCGCGCCCCTGTCCGGCGGGCAATGCCCCAGAAGCCAAGCGCGCTGAGCACAATCCATATTGGCCACACCCACTGCGAGGGGATGAGAGTCAGCGGCCAAAGAAGCCATTGAGCATAGTAAGGTACAAACCCACAATGCAGGCATCCACGAGCGAAGGGCAAGTAATAACCTCTCAGGTCAGCGCCATAGGGGAAGAAATGGGCAACCCATGCTGTCAAAAAGATCGCTTCCAGGCCGATGCGCCGCCAGGGATACTTTTTAAACCGCGTCAACAAACGCACACCTCGCCTCGCTGAGGTTAGTCGCTGTTTGGGTGTTTCGATATCAGGCTGCCATCTCCTCCAACATTGCGATGGCCTGCTCCATCCGCTTCAGCGTCTTGGCCTTACCCACAATCTCCAAGGTTTCGAACAGCGGCGGGCTGACCCGCTGGCCGGTGACCGCGACGCGCACCACACCAAACACCTGCCCGGCTTTCAAGCCCATCTCATTCACCAATGCCCGCATGGGCGCTTCGAGGGCCTCGGCGCGCCAGTTGCCTTCCGGCACGCTTGCCAGCACTTGGCGCGCCCGCCGGGCAACTTCCAGCGACTGCGCGGCATCCAGTTTCTTGGCGATCAGTTCCTCGGGCACCGGCTCGACGGTTTCCCTGAAGAAGAAGCCCGCGATGGTGGGCGCTTCGTCCAAGGTGGTGATGCGGGTCTGGATGAGCGGCACGATGGGGCGCAGCGCCTCGGCGGTCACCTCAGGATAGCCCGCGGCATGGAAGTAGGGCACCAAGCGGCGGGCGAGGTCGGCTTCGGGCAGGGCGCGGATGTGCAGGCCGTTGAAGTGGTCCAGTTTGGAGAAGTTGACCGCCGCGGGCGAGGGCTTGAGGCGCTCCAGGCTGAATTTCTCGATCAAGTCCTGCATGGTGAAGAACTCGGTGTGGTCGTCGTAACTCCAGCCCATCAGCGCAATCCAGTTGTTGACCGCTTCGGGCAGATAGCCCAAGGCTTCCAGGTCTTTGATGAAGATGGATTTGTGCCCCTTGCGGAACACCTCAGCATCGCGTTTGCTCATTTTGCCCTTGCCGCTGGGCTTGAGGAACACCGAGAGGTGCACCCACACGGGTTCTTCCCAGCCGAAGGCGCGGTAGATGTGCGCGTGCAGCGGGAACGTCGGCAGCCATTCGGAGCCGCGGATGACGTGGGTGATGCCCATCAGGTGGTCGTCCACCATCGCGGCGAGGTGGTAGAGCGCCCAGCCATCGGATTTGACTAAGATGTAGTCGTCCAAGGTGCGGTTTTCCACCGTGATGTCGCCGCGCAGCAGGTCGTGGACGGTGATGGTGCCTTCCTTGGGCATCTTGAAGCGGATGACGTGGGGCTCGCCGGCCTCGACGCGGCGGCGGGCTTCTTCGGGGTCGATGCCGCGGCAGGTGCCGTCGTAGTGAGGCGGTTCGCCGCGCGCCTGTTGTTCCTTTCGCATCTGCGCCAGGCGCTGCGGCGTGCAGAAGCAGTAGTAAGCGTGGCCGCTGTCGACCAACTGCTGTGCGTATTTCTGGTAGATTTCCTTGCGCTCCGACTGGCGGTAGGGGCCGTAGGGACCGCCTTTGTCCGGCCCTTCGTCCCATTCCAGCCCCAGCCAGCGCAGGCTGGCCATCAATTCCTCTTCTGCGCCGGGGATGTAGCGCTTGCGGTCGGTGTCTTCGATGCGCAGGATGAACTGGCCGCCGGTCTGGCGGGCAAGCAGGAAGTCGTACAGGGCTGTACGCGCCCCGCCCAGGTGCAGGAAGCCGGTGGGCGAGGGCGC
>JALSPT010000217.1 GCA_026985785.1 Anaerolineales bacterium | reverse complement strand
CGGAATTCGTGCAGTTGGTGGCGATGGTTGGCAAAGAAATCGGCCAGCACCAAAATCATCACGATTTTGGCGATTTCCGAAGGCTGAATGAAGAACACGCCGGTATCGATCCAGCGCGCCGAGCCAAAGGCCGCTTTTCCAACGATGCCCAGCGCGGCCAGCAAAAAGACGGTGGCAATGTAAAGGTATTTTCCAAAAGCCGACCAGTAGTGATAATCAATGGCCGCCGTCCCCAACAGAATGGCAAAACCGATGACGGCAAACACGATCTGGCGTTTGACCAATCCACTCAAGACCACATTGCCGGCAATGGCCGAGCGGATCACGGCAATGCCAAAAATCACCAGGGTGGCGACCAGCCCCAGCAAGATGAAATCGAAATATTCCCACGCAGAGCGATTCATAACCTACCGGCGACGGCGGGCAGGGCGCAACGGGATGTTGGCAACCAGATACTGCTCCCGCCCTTCATGAGAAAGTTGGATTTCCACCGCCTGGGGCTCGATGGCAATGTAGCGCGAGATCACAGCAATCAACTCGTCTTTCAACGCGTCGAGTTGCGCCGGCGAAAGATCGGTACGGTCGTGAATGAGCACCAGTTGTAACCGATCTTTGGCCTGCTTGGCGCTGGCCTGGCGGCCTATCAGGCGGTCGAACCAACCCATCTCACACTCCTTTACCGAACAATCGCCCCAAGCGCTGCCACAAGCCGCTCCCCTCTTCCAGCGGCATCAGCGGCACTTCCTCCCCCTGCAAACGACGGGCGATGTTGTGGAATGCCCGTCCCGCCCGGCTTTTGGCATCCAAAGCCACCGGCATTCCCCGATTGGCATTCACCACCACGGCCTCATCCTCCGGCACCACGCCCAGCAGATCGATGGCCAACAGTTCCAACACGTCGTCGGCAGCCAGCATATTGCCGCTGCGCACCATGCCGGGGTTGAGGCGGTTGAGCAACAAGCGGGCGGGGCCCTTTTCTTCGGCTTCGATCAGGCCAATGATGCGGTCGGCATCGCGCACCGCAGAGACTTCAGGGTTAGTCACCACAATCACCTGATCGGCCGGCGCGATGGCGTTGCGAAAACCGCGCTCAATGCCTGCGGGTGAATCGATCAAAATCCAATCGAACTCCTTCCGCAACTCATCGCACAAATGCACCATATCGGTCGGCGAAACAGCCGTTTTGTCGCGTGTTTGCGCCGCCGGGATGAGGAACAGATTGGGCAGGCGCTTGTCGCGGATCATCGCCTGCCGCAGGCGGCAGCGCCCCTCGACCACATCCACCAAATCGTACACAATCCGGTTTTCCAACCCCAGGATGAGATCCAGGTTGCGGAGGCCAATGTCAGCATCCACACACACCACTTTGCGGCCTTGCTGCGCCAGGGCTGCAGCAATGTTGGCCGTCGCCGTGGTTTTGCCCACACCGCCTTTGCCGGAGGTAATCGTGACCACAGTTCCCGACATAGAAAATCCTCGCTAAATACCCGCACAAGCGGGAGAAATCACCGCGCTGTCCAGGGTTCGGCAACCACCTGACCGTCGCGCACCACGGCCATTTCGGGCACAGGACTGCCGCGTTCGGGCGGGGCAGTAGCGATCAGGTCGGCAATCCGCAGTTGCGTGGGGGAAAGATCCAGGGCGCACACCACGGCGTCGCGATCGCCTTGCGCACCCGCATGAGCCACGCCGCGCAGCCGTCCCCACACGATGATGCTTCCTCCGGCGATGACCTCCGCGCCGGGATGCACATGCCCCAGGATCACCACATGGCCGTCAAACGCCACCCGCATCCCCGAACGCAGCGTGCGCCGCACCAACAACGCCTCTTCGCCCTCCGGATGGGGCTGAATAGGCCGCACGACGCGCCCCGGGCGAGGGCGCCCAAGTTCAATCTCCAAGCCCAACGCGCGGGCCGTTTCCTGGGTTTTGGGCGAGTCGCTGAGCACAGCCCACAGCGTCACTTCCAGGTCGCTCAGGCGGTCGCGCAATTTGCCCAATTGCGCCGCTTTGAGCGGACGTGAGCCGACATCCAGCGCGACACGCGCGCCGCGAAAGAAATCTGCCCGCTCGCCGATGGCCGCCAGCAAAGCCTGCTCGGCCTCCTCCCACGGGGCACCATCGCCCATGGTGACCAGCAGGCCATCGCGAAAGCCCTTGATGGAGATTTTCGGCGCGCCTTCGGTCATGAGGTGCTCCACGGTCAGGATGAGTTGATTATAGCATGAAGTGAAAAAGCGTGTAGGTTGGCAGCACATCGCCACAAAAGGCAACCTTGACCAAAATTTCCCGACGTCGCACAAGATGGCGTATAATCTCCCCATATCTACCGATGCCCATACCCTTCTTTCCGAGGAGACCATGACACCTCAACACGTCGACCTGATACTCACCCATGCCATCGTGCTGACGATGGACGCCGAATTTCACATCTACGAACCCGGCGCGGTGGCCATCCAAGGCAACACCATCGTGGCCGTTGGGCCGGAAGCCGAAATCACCGCTGCCTATACCGCTGCCGAAATTCACGACTGCAGCGGCAAGGTGCTTTCCCCCGGCCTGATCAACGCCCATACCCATGTGCCCATGACCCTGCTGCGCGGCCTCGCCGACGACCTGCGGCTGGACGTCTGGCTGCTGGGCTACATCATGCCGGTGGAGCGCCAGTTCGTCTCGCCCGAATTCGTGTACTTGGGCACCCGTCTAGCCACGGCTGAACTCATCCGCAGCGGCGTGACCACGTTCGCCGATATGTACTACTTCGAGGAAGAGGTGGCCAAAGCCGCCGCCGAGGCCGGAATGCGCGCCCTGGCCGCCGAAACCATCCTCAAATTCCCCTCTCCGGACGCGCGTTCCTATGAAGAGGGTCTGGAATATGCCCGCGAGTTTATCGCCCGCTGGAAAGGGCACCCCCTCATCGTCCCCGGCATCGCCCCCCACGCCCCCTACACGGTGACCGACGAAATGTGGCACGCAGCCACCCAACTGGCGCTGGAGTTCGACGTCCCCATCCACACCCACCTGGCCGAGACCGCGCAGGAAGTCGAAGCAATGCGAGAAGCCCACGATATGCCCGTCATTCCCTACATCAAAAAACAGGGCGTGTTCGAGGCCAAAGTGCTGGCTGCCCATTGCGTCCACATCGACCGGGGTGAGATGCACACCCTGCACCATTGGGGCGTCGGCGTGGCGCACAACCCTTCCTCCAACCTCAAACTGGCCGACGGCATTGCCCCGGTGGCCGAGATGCTTTCCATCGGCTTGCAGGTGGGCATTGGCACCGATGGCCCCTCTTCCAACAACGATCTGGATATGTTCGAGGAGGTACGCCTGGCGGCGCTGCTGGCCAAAGGCGCGACCGGCGACCCCACCGTGCTGCCCGCCAAACAGGCCTGGGCGATGGCCACCCGTTTGGGGGCGCACGCGCTGCACATGGGCGACCTCACCGGTTCGCTGGAGCCCGGCAAGCGCGCCGATTTGATCTTGATCGATATTTCACCAGTACACAACGCGCCTCGCTTTCGCCGTGACCCCGACGGCATTTACGCCCAGTTGGTGTACGCCGCTAAATCCACCGACGTGACCGACGTGATGGTGGATGGGCGCTGGCTGATGCGTGACCGCCGCTTGCTCACAGTGGATGAGGCGGACATGCTGGCCGAGGCGCGCGACTACGCCCGCGAAGTGGATGCGTTCCTCATCGAACGGGAGAAATCGGTGCTTTCCAAACTGGTGGCCATCGAATCGGCCACGGAAGCCGAAAGTTTCGAGGTGCAACTCAAGGTCAAAATCGAGGATCCCGAGGCCATTGCCCGCCGTATCGAACAGGCCGAAGGGCTGCAAATCATCTATCGCCGCCACTATCGGGAATACGACATCTACTTTGGATTTGGCAAACCCGAAGAGGGCTTTTTGCGTTATCGGGAGGACGAGTTTGTGGAACCGGATGGCAGTATTTCACGGGTGCGCAGCCGATTGACGCTCATCGGCCCGGCGCACGAGCGCGCCTTCCCCGGCGCGGTGTTGCTCAGCCGCAGCCGCTACCTCGCCTCGGCCACCCACAGCCCGCGCTTCTATCGCGAATACTTCCAGCCCGCCACCGAACACACCGTGGAAAAAGACCGCCTGCGCTGGAAAGTCGCCTTCAAAGAGACCGAGTTCTTCATCAACATTGACCGCATCACCCAGCCACCTTTGGGAACTTTTCTGGAGATCAAAAGCCGCACGTGGAGCCGCCGCGACGCCGAGCGCAAGGCCGCCATGGCCGCCGAGTTGCTCCGCCTGTTGGGGCTGGACGACGCAGAGACCGTTTCGCAGGATTACATCGCCATGCTGGAAGCCTGACGAGGCGCGCCATGTCCACCCCCGGTCAATCCTCGCCCCGCCCGTTTCCGTACCTGCCGGTGCTGGCGGTCTCGGCAGGGCACTTCGTCCACGACACGTTTTCAGCCTTTCTCGCCCCGCTGCTGCCGTGGCTGATCGACAAATTCACCCTCACCTACATCCAAGCCGGGGCGCTAACCGCTTTCCTTCAAGCGCCGTCCATCTTCAACCCTTTCATCGGCTACTTAGGCGACCGCGTGTCGCTGCGCTACTTCGTGGCCTTCGCCCCCGCCACCACGGCCACGGGGATGGCGCTGATGGGCGTGATGCCCAATTATTGGGCGCTGGCCGCGCTGCTGTTGCTGACCGGTTTCAGCGTGGCCGCTTTCCACGCCCCCGCGCCCGCCTTCATCGCCCATCTGGCGCCCAAACGCACCGGGCGCGGCATGAGCCTTTTCATGGCCGGCGGCGAAATGGGGCGGGTGCTCGGCCCCATGCTGGCCGTCTGGGCGGTGGGAATGTGGGGGCTGGAAGGCATGCCACGCCTGCTGCTGCTCGGCTGGGCAATGTCGTTCATCCTCTTCCTGGAGGTGCGGCGCATTCACATCAGGGTGGAAAGCAGCCCCCTCAGCGAGTTATGGCCGATTCTCAAACGGCTGGCTGCGCCCCTAACCGTGCTCGTGCTGGGGCGCAGCATGTTGCTGGGGGCATTGGGCACGTTCTTGCCCACTTTTCTCAGCGAAACCGGCCTGACCAAAACTCAGGGCGGGCTGGCGTTTGCCCTGCTGTACGAACTGTTCGGCGTGATGGGGGCGTTGGTCATCGGCTCGTTGAGCGACCGCATCGGGCGGGTGCCGACCATCGTGGGCGCAGTGCTGACCTCCGGCGTAGCGGCAGCGGGCTTTTTGCTCACGCCGGGCGTCTGGCGGTTGGCCTGGTTGCCGCCGTTGGGCTTCGCTGCCCTTTCCTTCCAACCCGTGCTGATGGCATTAGTGCAGGACCATGCCCCCTATCACCGGGCAACGGCCAATGGCGCGTACTTAGCGTTGAGTTTCGTTTCCCGTCCCATCGCCGTGCTCGCGGTGGGCGCCATTGCCGACCACTGGAACCTGGGAATAGCGATGGGCGTCAGCGCCGTGGCGGCCATCGTGGCGCTGAGCGCGCTCTGGCTGCTGCCATCCCCTGCAGAGGCACTGTGAGATGACTTCCTCTCGGTATGCCATCGCCCTCTTCGCCCAAGGCCTGGCGTTGCAGGTGGGAGAACGCCTCAAACAGCGTTTTTTGGAAGCGCGCAACCATCCGCGCCGCAAAGCCGATCGCTCCTTGGTCACCGACGCCGATCTGGAAGCCGACGACCTGCTCACCACGGCGCTGGAAGCGGCTTTTCCCGGCGTGCCGGTGCTGAGCGAGGAGCGCGCCACCACCCTCTCCGAGGTCGGCGAGGCGTGGGTTATCGATCCTCTGGATGGGACAACCAATTTCACCCTGGGATTGCCCATGTGGGGCACCTTGCTGGCCTTTGTGGAAAGAGGGCGCCCCACCGTGAGCGTGGCCTACTTTCCTCTGCTGGAAGAGGTATACGTCGCCATTCAGCACAGCGGCGCTACCCGCAACGGGGTACCCATCCACACCAGCGAGGCCGACCCAACACACAACACAGCCTTTGCCCTGGTATGCTCCCGCTCATTGCATCGCTATCGGCTGCGCTGGCGCTGGAAATTGCGCATCTTAGGCTCGGCGGGCTACGAAATGGCCATGGTGGCGCGCGGGGTGGCCATTGCGGCGCTGGAAAGCACCCCAAAGATTTGGGACCTGGCTGCTCCCATGTTACTGGTCAGCGAAGCAGGAGGGTACTGGAAAACGCTGGAGGATACGGCGCCTTTCCCCCTGCAAGCGGGGCTTGATTACGGCAAACGGGATTTCCCCCTCCTTGCAGCGGCTTCCCCTTCCCTCTGGCACACGTTGAGGGAGGGCATCACCATCCGCCCCACCCCTTGAAAAACGCCCACGCGCCTGGCTGGGCACACGCGGGCAGGATAAGAGCCTATCCGGAAAATCTCACGGCTGATGTCATTGCGAGCCCCAACGGGGCGGGGCAATCCCCTCCTGGTAGGGGAGACCGCTTCGGCGGGCTTCGGCTACGTTTGACTTTTTACCTTCGTTGACTGACAAATCTCATCAAGTCAAGAGGGCTTCCATGTTTGATCTCTCCTACCCCCGCTTCGGCATCGCCGTAGCGACGCTGAAGCGGCCCCCTTCCCTCCCTTACCAAGGGAGGGAAGGGGGCAGATGAGCCGAGCACCAGCGAGGCTCATCGGGGGATAGGAGAGATTGGCTGATGGACAGCGTTTTGTCAGTCGATCAGCTTTTTGCCACATTTGTCAGCCCGCCTCGCGGTGACACACTCGCAGGGATTTTTCGAGATACATAAGAGCATCTGCTTGCTCAACCCACCTTGACGATGGTCACCTTGAAAGCCCCCGCCGGCGCCCGCACTTCTACCGTGTCGCCCACTTTGTGCCCCAGCAAGGCTTCCCCTAACGGAGATTCGTTGGAAATCAACCCTTCACGCGGCGACGCCTCGGCGGCGCCCACGATGGTATACGTTTCCTCACTTCCATCCTCATAACGCACGGTGACATGGCTGCCGATGCTCACGCGATCGGACGAAGCCTCCTCCACTACCCGGGCATTGGAAAGCAAATACTCCAGTTCCTGAATGCGCCCTTCCACAAAGGCCTGTTCGTTTTTGGCAGCCTCATATTCCGCGTTCTCGATCAGTTCTCCCCCTTCGGCCAGGGCTTCGTGCAACCGTTGAGCCACTTCCTGGCGCTTGACCGTGCGGAGATACTCCAGCTCCTCTTCCAACTTACGGTAACCCTGGGGTGTAAGATACGCCGTACTCATATAGCCCCTTCCTTGGCACCGGTACCAGCCCGGCGGGATAATGAAAAGCGGTGAGAGCCACCTCCAGGGCCCGTTCCACCGCTGAGGTGGGCATTATAGTCAAAAATTCAGCGTAAAACAAGGTTCCAACGACCACAAAACGCCCCTGCGTAAAAAAAGATGCTAAAATTGACCACAGTCCCTTCGCTTCTTATGCGTTGTTCCCGGTTCGCCCTCTGCAATCATGTCCCTTCGCGTCCTCCTTTTAGGCACGCCCCAAATCCTTGAAGGCGCCATCGCTCCCCCTACGCTGAAACATTTACGCCGGCGGGAACGGGCCGCGCTCTTTCTCCTGGCGGCTCACGAGACACCCCTGGCGCGCGACCGCCTGCTGACCTACCTGTGGGGCGAAGACGCCGACCCCGTGCGCGCCGGGAAGGCCCTCTCGACCACCCTGAGCCGCATCCAAAGAGTGCTGCCTGAGGGCGTCCTCCATCGCCACGCTGGCGCCTACGCCTTGCAGGAAGACGAGCGCCTCTTCGTAGACTACCGTCGCTTCTCTACCATTTGCAAACGACGCTTACCTCTTGCCAGCCGCATTCCCAGCGAACAACGGCTTCCCATGCATCTTGCTCAGACGCTCAAAGAAGCCGAAAAACTATGGCGCGGCCCATTCCTCGAAGGCTGCGCTTTGGGGTCAAGCGTTCTTTTTGAAGATTGGGTTAGCACCACCCGCCAGCATCTTTCCACCTGCTACCTGAACATCCTCAATCGGCTGGCATATCACGCCTTCCTGCAACAAGAACACGCCGAAGCCTTTCGCTTGGCCAGCCTCAGCCTGCGGCAACAGCCCCACCAGGCTGAAATCCTGCTGCTGGCATTGCGCGCCTTACGCCAACAGCGATTGACCACCCAGGCCGAAGCCTTTCTGGAGCAGCAACGCGCCGCCCTGCGCGAAATGTGGGGGGAAGATTTCGACGCCGAAACCCTCGCCGAAGCCCACCGTCTGATCCGCCCCCACATAGCCACACGCCCTACAACAGCGCCCTGGCGTCCCCGCCCCACCCTGCATGCCCCTTTCGTGGGACACAACGGGTTGCTGAGCCGCCTGGTCGAGCAAGCGCAGCAAGGGGGTGCCCATTTGGTGCTGGGAGCCAGCGGGCAGGGCAAAACCCGCCTGTTGCAGGAATTTGCCACGCGTTTGCAGACCAGCCATCGCCTGCTCTCCATCACCTGCCACTACGGCGAGCGGGCACTCCCCTTCGCCCCTCTGCTGGAAGCATTGCGCCGTGAAGTCCACCCCGACGAATGGAAGCGCGTCCCCCAGCCCTGGCAGCCCTATCTGGCCCATCTTTTTCCCGAAGCCCGAGCCGCACTGCCTCACACCGCGCCCCCCGTGGCTCCATTACAACAACACCTGATGGAAGCCACCCGCCAATTGCTCCTCCTTATGAGCGAGCACATGCCCCTCGCCGTTTGCGTGGACGATGCCCATTGGAGCGACCCCGCCACCGCCGACACCTTCCTTTACTGGTTAGAACGGCCACCTTTCCAACCCGAAACGCACCGCCCGGCACGCGCTTTCATGCTGCTCACCGCGCGCTCTGAAGCCCTACACGAAAGCCCCTTGGGTAAACAATTGCTCCCCCTGCGTCACGAAAACCTGCTCCCGACAACCGAACTGACAGGGCTTTCCAAAGACGAAACGGCCAAACTGGCCGAAGCCATGCTGGGACGTACACTGAGCGAAGAGGAATTGGATAACCTGTGGCGCGCCTCCGTAGCAGGCACACCCCTCTACATCCTGGAAATCCTGCGCTATCAGATTGAAGCCGGGCAAGCCGAGGCGCCCGTGCACACCTGGCCGCTTTCCCGGCACCTTGGCCCGCTGATCACCCAGCGGTTGCGCTATCTCACCGATGATGCCCGCCGCGTGCTGAACTACATCGCCCTGCAAGAGAGTGGCGTGTCTTTTCAACTCCTGGCACGCGCCACCGGGCTACCCCGTCAGCGCCTGGTGCATGCGCTGGAAATGTTACAAGAAACCCATTGGCTCCAACCCACAACAGAAGAAAGCCCCCCAACTTACCGACTGATGCACGCCAAACTGGCCGAAGTGCTCAAAGCCAATTTGAGCCCCGCCTATCGCCAAGACGTCCACTTACGGCTGGCTGAAGCCGCGGAGGCCATCTGGCAAAACGGTGAGGGAACCCACGCAGCCATCATCGCCGAACACTACCAGCGCGCAGGCGACATAAGGCGAGCCTTTCTCCATTGGATCAAAGCCGCTCATCGCGCCCTCGGTCTGGGCATTGCCTCGCAGGCTCACGACGCCTTCCGCCAGGCAGCGCGGCTGGCAACCACCCATACCGAACATTTCGCCGACCTGGACATCTGGCGCCTCTTTGCCGAATGGACGCTGTTGGCTGCCGATACTGTGGACGTCACCGCGTTAGAGCACATCACCCATTTGCTCCAAACGTTGGCCGAGCAGCGCAACAGTTTTCTACTCCGCAGCAGCCAACTCAACGCACACGCCCATCTCCACCGCCTTCACGACCGCTTCGATGATGCCTTGCTGATGCTCCAGCACGCCTTTGACTGGCTGGCTCGAGCCCCCGAAACCCTGCTGCCTCAATTGGAATTGCATACCCATTACAGCCTGATTGCCAGCGTCCGCCAGCATTTGCAAGAAAGTTGGGAACACCTGACCATCGGCTTTGCCCTTGCACAACGCATTGACGACCCCCTGGTAGGGCTCTACCTCGGCAATTTACACTACCAGCGGGCATTGTCGTTGATCTTCGCCGCCCAGCCTCATCTGGCCGCCGAAGAGGCTACCCACTCCATGGAAGCCTTTCAGAGCAGCAAGCGCGTTTTTGGCCTGGCCGATGCCCTTGCCGTGCGGGCGCTGGCGCGCTTCCTGCTGGGCAATTTCAATGCCGCCCTCCAGGACTGCGAACAAGCCCGCTCGCACGGCGAACGTTTTCATAAAACCCGCCTGCTGGCCTATACCTACAGTTACTGTGCCCTGACCCTCATCGCCATCGGGCGGCTGGCAAAAGCCTGGGATTACACCCAACGGGCACTGGAATTGAGCGAACACTACCGCAACACGCAAGGCAGCGTGCTGGCGTTGCGCGCCCGAGGCGACCTGTTCTTCACCCTCGAAGATTGGGAAAACGCGCACGCCCACTACACCGAAGCCCTACTGTACAGCAACCAATACACCCTTGAAGCCGACGTCCGCTTCCGCGCTGGCGAAACGATGGCAAGATTAGGGCAAATTGAAGCAGGGTTGAAAATGGTACACCAGGGCATCAAACTCCAGGAAGCACTTGCGGGCCGTCCCCTCCCCCTAACGCATCTCACAGAAGCCGACATCCTCATCCTCGCCGGACGCCCACGGGAAGCCAAACGCATCCTGGAAGGCCTGCGTGGCCATACCACCGGTCAACCGGGCATCGAGGGCGCCGCGTGTCTGCTGAAAAGCCAGGTCGCCTTGGCAGAAGGGCGGCGAGGCGAGGCTATCGAGGCCGCTCGCTGTGCAGCCGACCGCCACGCCCACATCGGCCACCAGTTCTTCCACCGCTGGAGCCTGGAAATGCTACAACGCCTCGATGCCCTCACTCCCGCCGAGCGCAAAACCTTGAAAGCCATCTACCGTCACCTGGCCACCTTCCAAAACCACCCGGCCTTTGGCGCCAGCGTCCGTCGCCTATTGGAGACACGCGAAGAAGGCCTCACATCTTGAAACATAACGCCATCTCCCCAACAAAAAGCCTGATGATCGTTGAAGACCATCAGGCTTTTCTTTCCACGAAGAGTGGGCAATCAAGGCAGCGCTTTCATCACATCACGCGTCAGACTACACCACAACGCCGGGTCATGGCCGCAAAGGGCATCCCAAGAATCAGGAATCCCATCAATCAACTGCTGATAAGGGGCTACTACATGTTGCAACCCCACAAAGGGACGATGCAGTTCGGTTTTCCGCAGGGGAATGTGAACAGGCACATCGAGATCTACCGGCACCTTAGTGTTGACCGGCACGACAATGCTGAGCCGAATGGGCAAACGCGTGCCTTTCGGGAGCACAATGTCTGCAGGTGCGTTCTGAATCAACAAGCCACCAGTGCTCAAGTTCACCCGCGCATTGCGGATAAGCACATCCTTGGAAAGTACAACGTCGGTATCAGCCTCCACGGGCAGATCGAAAACCACAGGAATCTGGTCATGCACTTCCACGTGGGTAGCAATCACCGCTTGATCCATCAGCACGAAATTCTCATTGAGCCCATCCAACAAGGGGGAGACAGCCTTCTTGAGCGTGAAAGCATGTTTGCCTACTGCAAGCAACACGGCGATCAAAATGACGTTGACCGTCAGCGAGATCAGGCTGGCAACGGTCCAAAAAGCCGGCGCTACCTTTCCTTGCCACAACCAACGCGACGCCGATCTTGACTCGGCTTCAGGATGTTTCGCCATGAGATGCTTCCTCCTTTGTAAGCAAAAACCGATAAGGATACATCATCAACAGACCTGCGACCATCAACGCCTCACCAGCCAACATACCCCACCATTGGATAGGGCCGAAGTGGGCGCTATTGGGCCACGTTTGGGAACCCAAACCGAGGACATCGGCCATCACCGCGGCGGCAAAAGCCACATAACCCGTTGCCATCACACGCGCGCCCACTCGCGCCAGCAGCGACCACGGCCGTCCCCACAACAGGCGCATTCCCCAAATGCTGCTACCCGCGTACACCCCCATCCCCACCATCATGAACATGATCTGTAAGAAACCCACCTCCGGCGTGGTTGCCAATCCCAGCCATTCGGGATGCCACCCCAAGGCAAAACCCGCCACCCCACCCACGGCCAGCACAAACGCCAGTTGGATGCGCGGGTCGAACGTGTCCTCTTTTCTCACCTGCATCCTGGTGCTCCTTGGTCAACGGCAGCCCGCTCAGGGTATAATCCACACACACAAACCACCGGAGGTGAACTCATGGGAAAAATCAGCCGCTTTCTCGCTGGCACGACCCTTGGCGCACTCGTTGGCATAGCGTCGGCGCTGTTACTGGCACCCGAGAAGGGAGAGAACCTACGCCACACCTTGCGTAGCCGCCTCGATACCATCCAGGAAGAAGCCCGCCGAGCAGCCGAAGCCCAACGCGCCGCGCTGGAAGCCGAACTTGCCCGCTTGCGCGGGGAAGATTGACGCCTCAGCCGCCACGCCCACCCAGTTTAGCCAACTGTTCCTCCAAAAATACCAGCACCAAAGGGATTTGCTGGTTGGCCTCGGCTTCACTGATGTCTTCATCGCTCAAATGCTGCACGGTGGTGTCCAAAATGGCCAGCAGACCTTTGTAACCTCACCGTATCCAGTTCACCGTTCTTGCGCTGCTCTTTCAGCGCTCAGCGCTGCGAGCTCCTTGAGTCAATCTTCCGAAGTCGCCATAGTAGGCCACCATCAGAAGTTTCAAGGGGTGTCCAACGACCAGGTATAGTGCGCCTGTTCACGGGTGACCCGTGTCGTGCCGCTGACAACCAGAACAGCATCCCGCGCGATATGAAGGGGGAAAGCGCCTCCTTGCATCTGGTTCAAGGGGAGGGGGTGTACCGAAATTTTACCATCGTCGCGAGAAATCAGGGTGACGCGAAAAGTCTGAGGCAGCCAACGCCCCACCCGCACGAAGCCAGCGGCCTCCCAGCCGCCGTCGTCTTCCTCAAAGTCCGCGCGATAATCCAATTCCGGAATCGTAATATCGTCCAGCAAAGCGCCGGTGTGGTTGACCGCCGCGTCGGTGACGTACTCGAAACGCACCCACACCTGCTTCCCGGCGTAAGGGGAAAGGTCAACCTGCTCCTGAATCCAGCGAGGGGCGTCGCCGCCGGAAGTGCCGGTATAACCCCAGCCGTAATTGTTCCCCGTCAGGTTGTAATCCGTGCCCGAGGGCGTGCGGAGCATTTCCCACGAGCGGCCATCCGTAGAGGCTTCCACGTACAGGTAATCGTAATCCTTCTCCAGATCGTACCAAATCCAGTAGCGCAAGGTAGCCTGCGAAACCTCCCGCAGGTCGAATTTGCGGGTCAGCATGATGTCGGACTCGTCGCCGTAGCCCGTCCAAAAGACGAATTTGCCGCTGTGCGGCTGCGCCGGGAAAAGCGGCACCCTGGCGTCGCCCTGGAAATGGAGGACATAATCGCCTTTGCAGGCCAGTTGCAGGTAATCCACCCCATACTGATGGACGGTCTCTTCCCCCTGGGCGGGGCAGTCGGTCACCTTTTCGGTGGCTTCGAAAGAGGGTGGATTGTAATTTGGGTAACCGTAGCGCCCGTCCGCAATGTGCTCATCCTGCACCCAGTTTGCCACCGCCCAGTCGGCAAACAGATCGTCGGCGGTCAGGCCGGTGCCGAGTTCTTTCAGCGTCAAATCCACACTTTCGAGGCCGTTCTCCGGGCGACCGATCAGGGCACGAGTGGCCTGCTCACCGTAGCGCCCTAAGAAATAGGTCATGAAGAGGAACGACGCGCCGTAATTGGCCGCCGGATCGGCCACCTGGGGGTCAGTCCAGGCGTTCAACTGGGTATCGGGGTGGCGGGCATATACCCAATCCGAACCACCCACATCGTAGCCGTTGAGAAAAGAAGCCAGTTCCGAAGCACCTTCGTTGATCCAGGTGGTTTCGTTACGGTCGTGATACCAGTGGATCATGTGCTGGAACTCATGCGCCAACACACCATAGGTAAAATCCTCTCCCAGATCCACATTGTCGGCATTGAGCACGAACATCTCGTGGGCATTGGAATACTTGTGGGCAAAGGGTGGAATTTCATCGGCGGAGGAGAAGTAGCCCGCCACCCACGAACCAATGCCACGGGTGTAAAGGATATAAAGGTGTGGATCGCCGTCGATGCCGGGCGTCCACTCTGAACCGAAAAAGGCTCGGTCGGTGGGGTAAATCTTGTCCTCGAAAGTATCCACCAGGCGCTTCAATTCGCGCTGGTTGTAGGGCACGCCTTGCTGCACCCAAAAATACACATGCGGGCGCATATAAGCCAGCGTCGCCGTCACTTGAAACGGCTTGTTGGTATCCTCGTTGCTGGCCCAAAAAGTGGCCGTATCGCCGATGTGATGGGCGGGCGGGGCGGCAGGTGTTGCCCAGGTCTGAGTGATGTGCTGCAAACGGCGGGCCAGATCCACAGGGTCGTTTTCGGGAGCGCGTCGGGCTTCCAGCGCCGCCAGCGTCTCGTGCAAAGCATTCTGCTCGGCGGGCGGCAAAGGCGTACCCAAAGCCGGCGAAGTAGGCCACGCGGCGGTCGGCGTCGGCCCCACGGCAGGAGAAACCGTCACCATGCTCTGGCGTGTCAACGCCCCCCTCGCGTGCTGCCAAAGTATGTATCCTCCCGCGCCCAAAGCGGCACAGGCCACCAACACCAAAACCAAAACGCAGCCCCCCAACACCCAACCCAGTTTTTTGTCCATCCGTTCTATCCTCCTTCGCTGTGCGCCGTCCCTTGCGGCGGAGCGGTTAGTGCCGCGGCTGTCACGAAGCCCAAAAAGACCCACATATCGGCCACGGCAAACGAGCCAAACGAAATGGCAAACAACAACAGGGCAGCAAAGCCCAACACCGTGCCCAGCCCCCAAAACATGCCATCTTGCCCCCCGCGGCCCAACAGCCGCACGCCGTCGCGGAACACCGCGTGCCAAAACGCGAAAAAAGCCACAAACCCTGCCAGGCCGGTTTCGGCCAGGAGGCGGACATAGAGGTTCTTAGGCGTCACCAGCCCATAACCCGAACCGGGCAGCAATACCTGGAGCAACTCGTGATCCAAACCCAAAGGGCGCGGCTGAAGGGCATGGGCAAAATAAAACGCGAAATTGCCCAATCCCACACCCAAAAGGGGATGTTGCCGGTACACCTCATACGCTGCCTGCCAATACGCGAAGCGCCCCTGCATCCCCAACATGAACACATAATTTTCCAACGGCAGACCAAACGCCGTCCAAATGCGAGCGAAGTAGGGATTGGTCTGCCCCAGCAAGAACAACACCGCCGCGAACAGCACGGCCATTCCCCCGAGAGCAACAAAGCGCCATTTCCAGGGGAAACGCTTTGCCGGGCGGAGGAACACGGCCAGCGCCACCAGCCCCGCCGCCGTCGCCAGCCCGGCACGGGAATAAGTAAACAGCAGCACGCCGAACGTCCACACCGTCAGCACAGCTTCCACCGTCACCCAACGCCAACGCCAGCGAAAGGCGCTCCGCCCCGTGAGCACCGAAGCCAACAGCCACGGCAAGAACACCAACAACAGTTGCGAGGCAAACCAGTTGGGCTCATAAGCGGGGCCCGATATACGGCGGATGAGCAAATCACGGGTGGAAAACATCCGCTGGAGCCGGTTGGCGAACAGATACCAGGCGTAGGAGCGGGTGAGGATGTAGCCGATCTGGAACGTGCCCCACGCCAAAGCACCGGCAAGGGCAACATACAGCCAGCGCAAACTGCGTTCCAATTCCTGCCGGTTGCGGGGGAAAAGCGCCACCGTGAGGTAAAACGCCACCCCGACCACCAACGTGATCAGGCCGCGCACCACCCGACTGGGCGGTCGCACGCCGTTCACCGGCGGCAGATCGCGAAACACGAAGCCCGTCGAAGCCACCAAAGCCACCAGCACGAACAGCCCCAACCAGCCCACACTGACCGGCAGACGACGGCGGAAAAGCGCCGGTAAAGTCACAGCGACGGCCAACACGATGAGCGGGTAGAGCGACAGGGGACGCACCAGCGCACCGCCGCCGATCGCGCGTGGGAAAAAGCGAAAACTGCTGATGGGCAACCCCACCAAAAGCACTACCCACAACCCCCATCGCAGGCGCGCCCACACCTCACGCATCGGCGGCCTCCTCCTGAGCATCAGCGCGCGCCAGCACGGCCACCAACGCCAGCGCCAACCACAACACCATCCCGGCAAACGCACCCACCGCCGCCCCATCCTGCCAGCCGTACACCGCGTGCGCCGCCGGGTGCAGGCCGCTCCCGCGCGCCGAAAGGTCGGCCCAGAGGGCCGGTTCGTGGGCTTTCAGCGCCTGCGCGCCGGGCATATCCACGGCCAACGCCACCTGCCAGTACGACGACACCCCTGCCGTCTCCTGACGGGCGTCGTCCCGCACGGCGGCGGCCTGCTGCTGGGCGGCTGTCAGCGCCAGGATTTCATTGCGCCAGGCCTGCGCCGCCGCCTGCAACTGACGCTGCACGGCCTCCACCCAGGCCACATACGCCGCCGAGGGGGCATCGGCAGGGGGCAGCGGATCGGGGCGGCTGCCCTCGGGAAAAGCCGCGAAAGCCGCCCAGTAGCGCAATTCGGCGCGCTCGGCGGGGGTGAGCATTGCCCCCGCTTGCAGGCGCGGCAGCCAGTCGTCCAGCGCCGCGCGCGCCGCGCCGATGTGCGCCAAGGCCGCCTCGGCAGCCACCCGACGGGCTTCGAGTTGCTGCCAGCGGCGGTCGGCCTGCAAGAACGTTTCCCCCGCCGCGATCGCCTGTCGAATGCGGCGCAGCGCCACCGCCCCCCACGCCGCCGCCAGCGTGCTGGCATGGTCGGGCGTATCTGCCGAGGCGTGCAGGTGCCAGTTCCCCACATCGAACCAGCGCGTTTCCAGATGCGCTGCCAGGTCGTCTGCCGTCCAATCGCGCCAGTAAGGGTCATCGGGGAGGGCGGCGAGCACCTCTTCCAGCACCGGCCCCGAGGTCACCAGTCCATCCAGTTCGGTCAGCATCCAGTTCTTGTAATCCTCAGGATAACGCCGCACGGTATCCACGTTGACCCCCACGGTGAACACCGCCTCAGCCCAATAAGGCGAAGGCAACACCCAGCGCGCCAGCACTGCCCCCACCAGCGCGCCGCCCAGCATCAGCGGCACGCCCACCCACCAGCGGGCGAACAGCCATTGCCACCAGTCACGCAAACGCCACAAAGTCACCATGCTCTCCTTCTCCGCAGCCGCCACTGCCACCGCAGCCGCAACAGCGGCGCCAGGGCACGCCGCAGGTAATACTTGGCCACAATGGGTGCCAACCAGCCCCCACCTTCGCGAAAATGCACTCGCAGCATCTCCGGCCAGCAACGGTCATCGTCACGGATGGTTTTCGCATCGCCGTGAATACGGAAATTTGCCCACAGGCGAGGCACGTAGCGGACCTCGCTCACCCGCGCCAGCCGCACCCAGAGGTCATAATCCATCGCGAAGTAAAAAGTGGGGTCGAGCGGCCCCACCTGCCGCCAAAGGCTAGCACGAAAGAACGCCGCCTGCTGCGGAATATGCACATACCCACGCCGCAACCGGCGGTAATCGGTTTGCGCCGCCGGGAAGCGCCCCACCACCCGCCCCTCAGCGTCGATGTAATGGGCATCGCCGTACACCAGCCCCACCTCAGGATGCGCCTGCAAAAACGCCACCGCCTCGGCCACGGCGTGCGGCTCGTAGGTGTCGTCGGAGTTCAACCAGGCCAAAACCTCGCCACGCGCCCGGGCAAAGCCTTTGTTGATCGCATCCGTCTGGCCACGGTCGGGCTCGGAAACCCACCACGCCAACCGGTCGGCATAGCGGCGGATGATGTCCACACTGCCGTCGGTCGAACCACCGTCCACAATGATGTATTCAATGTGGGGATAATCCTGCGCCAGCACCGAGCGGATGGTGGCCTCGAGGAACCGCGCCTGGTTGTATGAAGGGGTCACAATGGAGACCAGCGGTAAATTGGCCATGAGCCTATGATAGCACGAAACACACAGAGCGCATCAGATTTCGATGTAATCGTCCAGATCGAAGAGAAACACCGTCGCCCCGCCGACGTGCACTGGCTTGGGGCGCGCCAGTGGGAGAATGCCTCCCACTTTCTCGGCCACGAACTCCACCCGACGGCGGCAGGTCTGCCGCAGCACTTGCACCACTTCCTCTTCCTGCCCTTCCGGGATGCCGATGAGCAAGGTCATGTTGGGGCGGCGCAAAAAGCCTCCACTACTCTCCACCGGCACCACCGGCACGTTCAACCGTTCCAGTGCCTGCGCCACAGCCTCGGGGTGGCGCTCCTGGACGATAGCCATCAGGAGATAGCGGATAGGCGGCGCATCGGGCGACCGTTTGAGCAACATCCCCGGCCAGGCAGGGAGGGCATCGCTAAGCGCGGCATCCACCTCCGAGGCCAGTGCCGAGAAGGTCTCTTCGCCAATGATGCCGCCTTGGAAGAGGTCTTGCAGCGCAGCCCGTTGGGCGCGCAAAATCTCCAGGCGCGCTTTGCGCAGTTCCTCCGCCTGAAGGGGCGGATGCTGTTGCAGCAATTCCTCCACCTGGCGCTGCAAACGCTGATTACGGTGCTCCAAGAGGGGGCGCAATACTTTCCAGGTATGCGCCGAGATCACGCCCTCGCGATACGCCCGCTGCAAATACTCATAGCCGGCGCGCGCCGCCACCGCCCGGGCATGGTGCTTTTCGAATTCCTCGCGAGTCTCATCGCGCCCGCCAATGCGCAACAGTTTGAGCACCCACGGCATCGAACCGCCCTGCACCAGCAAAGTGAACAACACCACGCCAAAAGCCATCACCTGGATCTGCTCGCGCACCGGGCCTAACCCCTCCGGCAGCCCGAGCGCCAACGCCAGGGAAACCGCACCCCGCAGCCCACCCCACTGGAGCACATGCCGCCAGGCCAGAGGGACTTTCCCCAACCAGCCAAGCGTGTACACGCTCAGCGCCCGCGCCACAAGCACCGCCACCACAGCCCAGCCGACCGCATACCAGTTCGCCAGCAACACCTCCGGCCTGATCTGCAAGCCGATGAGCAGGAAGATGAACGAGTTGGCAAGGAAAGCAGCGAATTCCCAGAAATTGGCTACCACGATGCGGGTCGTGGGCGACATGCTGCGCGGGCCGACGTTGCCCACCAGCAGCCCGGCAGTGACCACCGCCAACACACCGCTGACATGCACCTGTTCGCCCACCAGAAAAGCGCCGTAAGCCAGCACGGCGGTCAACGCGGTTTCCAGCAAATGGTCGTCCACCCGCGCGATCACCCCCGCCGCCAACGCGCCCAACAGCCCACCGATGAGCACCCCGCCGCCGGCCACCCGCACGAAATCCACCACGCCTTGCGTGAGGTCGTATTGGCCAGTGGTCAACACCCCCAGCAACAGCGCAAACGCCACAATGGCCGTGCCGTCATTGAAGAGGCTCTCGCCTTCCAGCAAAATCTGCAAGCGCTTGGGCGCGCCCAGCGAACGGAACAGGGCCACCACCGCCACCGGGTCGGTTGCGGCCACCAAAGCGCCAAATACCAACGCCGCTGGCAAGGCCATTTTGAGGCCGTAATGCACCACGCCCCCTACGACCACCGTCGCAGCCATCACACCCACCACCGCCAGCGATAGAATCACCCCCAGGTCACGGCGCAAATCCTCCCAGCGCATGTGAAAAGCCGCCTCGAAGAGCAACGGCGGCAACAACACGCCCAAAATCAACTCGCTGGTCAGATGCACCCGCACTTCGGCAAAAATCGCCAGCGCCAAACCAATGAGCACCAAGCCCAGGGTATAGGGCATCCGCAGCCGCTGGCTGAAAATCCCCACCAGCACCGCTACGGTCAACAGCGAGATGACCACTTCCTCGATGAAAATGATTTCATGCGTCATCGCGCCCCTTCCTCTCACGCGGAGGCAAACAGCAACATCTCATTCCACGACGACCTCATAGGGTTCAGTAGCAGTCATGGTATGAGTAGCGCCGTCCGGCGTCACGACCAGCGTGCGGCCAGGTCTGCGGCGAATTTCCCAGCCCCAAAAACGGATCACCCATTCATCGTCGAAAGGCATCGGCCACAGGAAGCGCACACGCCGGGGATCCACAGGCTCGACGCCCGCCACCCGCAGCCACAACCCCACCGGCGGCAAACCGACAAGCCCGTCCTTACCTTCCATCCCCTCCCCTTGGTCCGCGTGGTATGCCTCACGAAAGACGCCCTGCGCCCGCAACACCTTTTCGGCAACCCCTCCCAGCCGCCCCAGCAAGCGGGCGGCATCGCTCACCCAACCTTGCGCCAACAACGCCTCCACCGCCAAGGTGTTCCACGGCATGAGCACGGCGCGCTGCCAATCGGGGGCGCGTTGGCCGCCGCGCGGCGCCACCGGCACACCATAGGGACGGCCATACATCCGCTCATCGCTCAATGCCCGCCGCACGGCCTCCGCCTGGGAGGGTTCTAACATCTTCGCCCACAAAGGGAGCACCAGGCTGATGTCGGGGAAAGTGTAATCGGGGGTCAGCACCACGAACCGCCCTCGGCTGCGCAACCCCTCCACCGTCACGGCGGCAAGATGGTGAAAAACGGCCTGGGTCACGGCCACGCCGCGCCCTTCGTGCCAACGGATGCGCCCCCCGCGCAGGGTTTCGGTCACCGGTTTGCCCCGCTCATCGCTTCCCTGCACGGTAACCACCGCCGGGCGCACCTCACCGCCCACGGGGAAAAGATGCACCACCACGCGGGTAGGCAGTGCGAAGGTTTCCGCCACGGTCAGCGTTCCCCCCCCGCGATGCTTGCCCAAGGTGAGGTGAGGAGGCCGCTCGTGGGTATCGCGGTCGCGATAAAGCGCCGTGCGGCGGCGGGCGTCCCACATGGCTTGCACCGCCTTGAGCAAACGGCGCTGGCGGGAGCGCAAGTCGGGCGGCGGCTCCTCCCCAGCAGCCTCGGCCAGGGCCTCCAGACGCGTCAGCGCCCGGTAGAGCAAGGCATACAGCGCCGGGCTTTCGGCCAGGCTCAAATCGCTGCCCACCGACTCCCGCCGCCAGGGAGAAAAAGCCGGGGGATCGGGCAGGCCCATTTGCAACGGATGCGCCCATTCAGGAAATCCATCCCGGTTGACATCACCCGTGGCGTACCACTGCTCGACAAAGCGCCGCAAAGGGGCATACAGGCGGGGCAATTCAACGGCGTCGTGCTCGAAAGCCCGATAGGCCAGTTCCACCAACAAAGGGGAGGCCAGATACCCTTCCTCGCCAAGGGCCGGCTGCCAGGGAATACTGCCATCTTCTCGCTGGCGGGCGAGGAAGGCGCGCACCCAATCCTGCACCACGGCGGGTTGGGTCGGCAAAAAGTAGCCTACGGCAAGGTGGTAAGCCGCGAGCACCGAAGCGGCACGGTTGCGCGCCAGGGGATCGGTAGGGCCACCGTGCTCGGCGGTGCGCGCCGTTACCAGAAAAGGTGCCGGCAGGTCAGGGACGTGCTGCACCAACTGGTGGGCTGTCTGCCGGGCACGCGCCAACATCCAGGTGCAGGAAGGCTCGCCAACCTCCAGGGCGGGCGTTTGGGCATCGAGCAACATCAGGCGGGCAAAAAACGGTTCCCAGCGGCGGGCGGCCAGTTGGCGGGCCAGTTCGAAACCGGCTTCGGCGTCGTCGAGGGCCGTATGCACCCAAGTCAAGCGCCGCTGCTCGCCGAGGGAAAGGGCAAAGGGCACCAACAGGGCAGGAAAAGGGCTCAATACGCCCTCCGCCCCGCCGGTCAGGAAAAGCAACGGGTGCAGCCCGCCCCCCTCGCCCTGGAGGATGTGCACCGCGCCGCGCTTGACCGGTGCCATGCCGCCCCCATCGACCTCCAGTGGGCGGAGCAGCGCCGCCAAACCCAACGCACCCCGCATTTCCGCCCCACCATCGTTGCGCACCGTCAGCCGCCCGGTCACCGCCTGGGGGTGGCCGACCCAGTATTCGCAGGTCAACGCCAGCCCACCAAAAGGCTTGCACGTCAAACGGGCATAGGCGGGGAGAATGGCCTCCACCTGGGGCGTCCCTGCAAAGGCGGCGACCTTCCAACGGGGCTGCCCTTCCATCTCCACCCACGGGAAAATGGCCATGTCCTGCACACGAAGGCCATAAGTCGTCGTCAAGGCCAAGGCTTCGGGAAGACCATGCGCCGCGTGCAGCGTCCAGATATGCTCATCGGCGGGCAAGGCTTTCACCACACGCGCGTCCGCCGCGAGGGTCAAGGTGGCCGGAGGGCGAAAGGGGAAAACAGGCATGGAGGTATTTTACCGCACCCCTCCGCCCGTCTCCGAGCAGACAAACACATCGGGGCGAACATCCATTCGCCCCGATGGAAACAGCGCTCTCGGGAAAATTCCAACCCGCTAAAGCGAAATAACCAGTCTATTCCAACACCGGCACAAAATCGAACTTCGTGACATCCACCAGCCCTTGGTCCGAAAGCCGCAGTTCGGGAATCACCACCAGGGCCATCAGGGCGAGTTGCATGTTGGGGTTCTCGATGGTGCAGCCGCAGGCGCGGAAGCCTTCCAGCACGGTGGCGGCCTTTTTCGCCACCACGTCGGCGTGCTCGGTGGACATCAGCCCGGCGATGGGCAGTTCCACCAGGCCAATAACCTCGCCGTCTTTCACCACCACCTGCCCGCCCTGTACCTCGGCCAGTTTGTTGGCCGCCACGGCCATGCTGGCTTCGTCGGTGCCGACCACGATCATGTGATGGCTGTCGTGCGCCACGGTGGAGGCCACGGCGCACTTGCCCCGGAAGCCGAACCCGTGCGCCAGCCCCACCTGCACCGTGCCGGTGGCGCGGTGGCGTTCCACCAGCGCGGCTTTGGCGACGTCCATCTCGGCGTAGGGTTTCACCTCGCCGTCGGTGATGGGCAGTTCCATCACCAAATGGCGGGTGGGCGCCTGGCCGGGGATGATGCCGATGACATGCGCTTTGGCCGTGCCGCTGGGGCGGGGCGCAGGCAGGCGGAAGTCCTCGGCGGTGAGAGGATGCCCCAGATGCACCGACTGGCGCGCCCATTCGGGGTAGGGGTAGGCCGGCATGTCGATGAGCAGGCGGCCTTCCGCGGCAATCAGTTGGCCGCGGGCAAACACCTTGTGAGCGTGGAAGTCGGCAATGTCGGGCACCAGCACGATATCCGCCCACCGGCCGGGGGCAATCAGGCCGACGTCGCGGCTCACGCCGAAGTGCTCGGCGGTGTTGAGGGTCATCATCTGGATGGCGGTCAGCGGCGGCAACCCCTGGCTGACGGCGTGGCGCAGCACGCGGTCCATGTGGCCGTCGTGCACCAACGTTTCGGCGTGACTGTCGTCGGTGCAGAGGATGAAGCGCCGCGGGTCGAGCCCCATCTCGGTGATGGCTTTGACCTGGGGGGCGACATCCAGCCAGCCGGAGCCATAGCGCAGCATGGCCTTCATCCCCTGGCGGACGCGGGCGACGGCGTCTTCCAGGCGGGTGCCTTCGTGGTCGTCTTCCGGCCCGCCGGCCACGTAGCCGTGGAAGGGCAGCCCCAGGTCGGGGCTGGCGTAATGCCCCCCGATGACTTTGCCCACCGCGGCGGTGGCGGCCATTTCGGCCAGCATCTTCTCATCGCCGTTGAACACGCCGGGGAAGTTCATCATCTCGCCCAGGCCGATGATACCTTCCCACTGCATGGCCTCGGCGACGTCGTCGGGGGTGATGGTGCCGCCGGGGGTTTCCAGGCCGGGCGCGGAAGGCACGCAGGAAGGCACCTGCACCCAGACATGGATGGGCTGCTGCCGGGCTTCGTCCACCATCAGACGCACGCCTTTGAGGCCGAACACATTGGCGATTTCGTGCGGGTCGACGAACATGCCGGTGGTGCCATGGGGGGCAACGGCGCGCACGAATTCCGTTACCGTGACCATGCCGGATTCGACGTGCATGTGGCCGTCGAGCAGGCCGGGCACCAGGTACATGCCCTCGGCGTCCACCACGGTGGTGTTTTCGCCGATGGTGTGGGAAGCGTCCGGCCCGACGAAGGCAATGCGGCCATCCACGACCGCGATGTCGGTATGGGGGATGATTTCGCCGGTTTGCACGCTAACCCACTTGCCGTTGCGGATGACCAGATCGGCGGGTTCGCGTCCCATGGCAACGGCGACGAGTTTTTGGCGGGTGGTGTACCATGTGCGAGCATCCATTGGGGCCTCCTGGGGTTGAATGTTGGGGGTATCAGGTAGGGCCTTTCAAAAGTCTTGCACTTGATGGCTCCAGAGGCAAAGATCTCTCCTAACCCCCGCCCGAAAAGCGCAAAATGCGCTTTTCGGGCACCCCCTTCCCTCCCTTAGTAAGGGAGGGAAGGGGGAAAGCCGCCGTCAGGCGGCTGGGGGATGGGTGAGATCGGCCTCGGCGCGGCAAAACACGGTAGAGTTGGCCATGATTGAAAAGCCCTGGGTATCAGGCGGTCGGGTGTCAGGTGTCGGCGGGGCGTTTGATGACCATGGCCATGGCGTTGGCGAGTTCCAGCACGCGAGGGGCGAGGCCGGCCTCTTCGAAAGCGCGGCGCACGCCGGGGAACTGGTAGTCGTGGGTCAGCAACACACCGCCGGGGTTGAGGCGCGGGTAAAAGAAGGCGATGCCGTCGCGGGTGCTTTCGTAGAGGTCAACATCAAGGAAGGCGAAGGCAAATCGCTGGTTTTCCAGCGGGGCAGCAGTTTCGGGGAACCAGCCGGGGTGAAAGTGGATGTTGGGATAGTCGGCCAGGTAGGCCTGCACCTGTTCCAGCGAGGCGGCAAACATGCCCTGCCGGAAGAAACCCTCGTCGTGCGCCGAGGCCGTCGGCAGGCCGGC
>JALSPT010000216.1 GCA_026985785.1 Anaerolineales bacterium | reverse complement strand
CGCAGGGCGAAACGCGCGTCATCCAGGCCGGAGAAAACGGGCGGCGAGAGGTGACCTACCGCACCGTGCTGGAAAACGGCCAGGAAATTTCCAACAAAGCCGTCAAAAGCGTGGTGGTCAAGCCGCCAGTGCCGGAAATCGTGATGGTGGGCGTGCAGACGCCGTTCACACCGCAGCCCATCCCTGGCAAACTGGCCTACCTGGCGGGCGGCAACGCCTGGTTGATGGACGGCAACACCGGCCAACGCCGCCCCATTGTCACCACCGGTGACCTGGATGGGCGAGTGTTTGACCTTTCGCCCAACCGCCGGTATCTACTCTTCACCCGCAAGAGCAAAACAGAAGGCGAACTCAACACCCTCTGGCTGGCCGACCTGGAGAGCGACCCACCCACCTTCACCGACCTCGGCGTGAAGAACATCGCCCATTTTGCCGCCTTTGCGCCGTATTCCTCCTACACCATCGCCTACTCCACCGTCGAGCCGCGCCCCCAGCCGCCCGGCTGGCAGGCCAACAACGACCTCTACACCCTCAGTTTCAGCAGCACGGGCTGGCTTTCCGACCCCCGCCTGCGGCTGGAGGCCAACGCGGGCGGCATCTACGGCTGGTGGGGCACCACCTTTGCCTGGGCGCCGCTGGGGACGCGCCTGGCCTACGCCCGCCCCGACGCCGTGGGGATTTTCGACTTCGACGCCGAAGAAGGGCTACACCCCTTACTTCGCATCTTGCCTTACCAAACGCGCGCCGATTGGGCCTGGGTGCCGCCGCTGGGTTGGAGCCCGGACGCCCAGGTGCTCTTCACCGTCACCCACGGCGAGCAAGAAGGCGAAGGCGATGAAGGTTCACCGGTGTTCAACCTCACGGCCTACGTCTTGCCGCTGCAAAAGGCCATCACCCTGGTGGCCGACGTCGGCATGTTCGCCAACCCCGCCCCCTCCCCCCCGCTCACCGACGGCTACCGGCTGGCCTACCTGCAAGCCATCTTCCCCCAAAAAAGCGAAACCAGCCGCTATCGCCTGGTGGTGATGGATCGCGACGGTTCCAATCGCAAAACGCTTTTTCCGCCCGAAGGCGCACTCGGCCTGATGCCCCAAACGCTCACCTGGTCGCCTGAACCGCTGGAAAACGGCCACTTTGCCCTCGCCGTCATCTATCAGGGCAACATCTACTTGGTGGACGCCACCACCGGCCAGGCGCAACAGATTACCGGCGACGGCCTGACCACTGCCCTCTCCTGGCGCTAACCCCGCCTAACCCCCTAACCTCCCTAACCTCCCTAACCTCTCTACTCTCCAACCTCATCCCACCCCTCCGGAGTTTTCCCATGCGCGTGCTCATCACCGGCGCAGCCGGATTCCTCGGCTCGCACCTTTGCGACCGCCTGCTGGCAGAAGGCCACGAGGTGGTCGGTATGGACAATTTCCTCACCGGCGACCCGCAAAACCTGGCGCACCTCGCCGGGCACCCCCGCTTCTCGTTCATCCGCCACGATGTCACCAACTTCATCTTCGTGCCGGGCAAGGTGGACGCGGTGCTACACTTCGCTTCGCCCGCCAGCCCCAACCGCAAATCGCCCTACGGCTACCCCAACCTGCCCATCCAAACGCTGAAAGTGGGCGCGCTGGGCACCCATCACGCCCTCGGCGTCGCCAAGGCGCACGGCGCGCGCTTCCTCATGGCCTCCACCAGCGAGGTTTACGGCGACCCCGAAGTCCATCCCCAGCCCGAAAGTTACTGGGGCAAGGTCAACCCCATCGGCGAGCGCTCGGTGTACGATGAGGCCAAGCGTTTTGCCGAGGCCATGACCATGGCCTATCATCGCTATCACGGCGTGGACACCCGCATCGTGCGCATTTTCAACACCTACGGGCCGCGTATGCGGCTGGACGACGGGCGGGTGATTCCCAATTTCATCAAACAAGCCCTGCGCGGCGAACCGCTGACCGTGTACGGCGACGGCAGCCAGACCCGCAGTTTTTGCTATGTGGACGACCTGATCGACGGCATCTACCGCCTGCTGCTCTCCGACGAACACGAGCCGGTCAACATCGGTAACCCTGCCGAGTTCACCATTTTGGAACTGGCCGAGACGGTCAACCGCATCTTGGGCAACGAGGGGGGCATCGTCTTCCTGGAAGACGCCCGCGACCGCGACGACCCCCAGCGCCGCTGCCCCGACATCAGCCGCGCCCGCAAGCGCCTGGGCTGGGAGCCCAAAATCCCGCTGGAGGAGGGCCTGGCGCGCACCATCGACGATTTCCGCCGGAGGCTGGCCGAGGCATGATCCTGCAACACCATAACGAACGCAAACGCTTCCTCAAATTCGTCGTGGTGGGCAGCATGGGCGCCGGCGTGGACTTCCTGGTGTTCAACCTGCTCACCCAGGCGGTGGGGGTAACACCCCTCCCTGCCAGCATCCTTTCTTTCCTCACGGCGATGACCCACAACTTCCTGTGGCATCGTTATTGGACGTTCCCCGAATCGCGCAGCAAACACGCCGCCCACCAGTGGGTGCAATTCGGGACGGTCAGCGCCGTGGGGCTGGGCATCCGCACCGCGCTTTTCGCCCTGATTCACCCCCTGCTGGTCAGGCTCATGACCCACGCCGTGCCGCCATTGCCTTTCACCGCCACCTTCTGGGGCAACAACCTCTCCCTGGCCGTGGTCATCGTCACCGTGATGTTCTGGAATTTCTTTGCCAACCGGCTCTGGACTTACAACGATGTCTCCGTCGGGGCATGACGCCGTTTCCTCGGCCAAGGAGGACGAGATGAGCGAAGCCACCCTCACGGTGATCGGCGGCGGCCTGGCGGGGAGCGAAGCCGCTTGGCAGGCCGCCGAACGCGGCGTGCAGGTCGTGCTTTACGAAATGCGCCCCAAGGTAACCACCGGCGCGCACGTCAGCGACCGCTTGGCCGAACTGGTGTGCTCCAACTCCCTCGGCTCCAACCTGCCCGACCGGGCAGCGGGCGTGCTGAAGGCCGAGTTGCGCCGTCTGGGGTCGCTGTTGCTGAAGATTGCGGACGAAAGTGCGGTGCCCGCCGGGGGCGCTTTGGCGGTGGACCGCGAAGTTTTCGCCCAGAAGGTCACCGAGGCGCTGGAAAACCACCCCAACATCCGCATCGTGCGGGAGGAAGTGACCGAAGTCCCCGCCCAACCCGCGATCATCGCCACCGGCCCGCTGACTTCGGCGCGCTTTTCGCAGGCCCTCATCCGCCTGACCGGGCAGGAGCAGTTGTATTTCTACGACGCGATCGCGCCCATCGTGGTGGCCGATTCCATCGACATGAACATCTGCTTCCGCGCCGCGCGCTATGGCCGGGGAGAAGATGACTACATCAACTGCCCAATGAACCGCGAGGAATACGAGGCTTTCGTCGAGGCGCTGGTGCAGGCAGAGCGCATCGAGTTGCACGCTTTCGAGAAACCGGTGTTGGAAAGCGGGGCGGGCGTGCGGGCTGGCAAGGGCAAATTCTTCGAGGGCTGTTTGCCCATCGAGGTGCTGGCGCGGCGCGGGCGCGAGGCGTTGGCTTTTGGTCCCCTGCGCCCGGTGGGGCTGACCGACCCGCGCACCGGCAAACGCCCCTATGCCGTGGTACAACTGCGGCAGGACAACCTCGCCGGCACGCTTTACAACATGGTCGGCTTTCAAACCAACCTCAAATTCGGCGAACAGCGGCGCGTGTTCCGCATGATCCCCGGCCTGGCGCAGGCCGAATTCGCCCGCTACGGCCAAATGCACCGCAACACGTTCCTCTTTTCACCCGCCCTGCTGCGCCCCACACTGCAATTTCGGCAGCGAGACGACCTGTTCTTCGCCGGGCAAATCACCGGCGTCGAGGGCTACGTCGGCAACATCGCCACCGGCTTGCTGGCAGGCTGGAATGCCGCCCGCCTGCTGCACGGCCAGCCGCCCCTTGTGCTGCCACGAGAAACCATGCTGGGCGCGCTGTGCCATTACATCACCCACGCCTCGGAGGCCGATTTCCAACCGATGAAGGCCAACTACGGCATCCTGCCCCCCCTGCCCCGCCGCATTCGCAACAAACGCGAACGCTACGCCGCCTATGCCCGCCGGGCTGCCGAAGCCCTGGAGGCTTGGCTGGCCCAACATCGCTAAAACCACTCCCAGGGCGTGATCTTAGAAGCAACGCCCCGGTGGTAAGATGGTGCTATGTCGCCCCTCACACCGCAAGAACTCACCGACCGGCTCAAAGCGGAAGCCCGCCGCCTGGGGTTCGACCTCGTGGGGGTCACCGACTGCACGCCGCCCGCAAGTTACAGCGCCTACGAAGCGTGGCTGCAAGCAGGCCATCATGCCGGGATGGCATACATGGCCTCCGAGCGCAACCGCGCCCGCCGCGCCAACCCGCGGCGGATTTTGCCGGAATGCGAAAGCATCGTCGTGCTGGCCGTGCGCTATTTCGCACCACAGGCCGCCCCGCAACCTGCCGATGACGCTGCCCACGGGCGGGTGGCGGCTTACGCCTGGGGAGCAGACTACCACGATGTGCTGCTCCCCCGCCTGCGGGCGCTGGTAGATTTCCTCGAAACCGAGGTCGGGCACCCCATTCCCAATCGCTATTACACCGACACAGGCCCCATCCTGGAGCGCGACCTGGCCCAACGCGCCGGCCTGGGTTGGATTGGCAAGAACGCCATGCTCATCCACCCCCGTCTGGGCTCTTACTTTTTCCTGGCCGAAATCCTACTCGGCCTGCGGCTGGTGCCCGACCCGCCTTTCCCTACCGACCACTGCGGCACCTGCACCCGCTGCATCGAAGCCTGCCCGACCAACGCCATCCTGCCCAACCGCACCGTGGACGCCAACCGCTGCCTTTCGTACCACACCATCGAAAACAAGGGCGTCCTGCCCGCCGAAATACGCCCCCGGATGGGCGACTGGGTGTTCGGCTGCGATGTGTGTCAGATGGTGTGCCCGTGGAACCGGCGCGCCCCCGCCAGCGGCGATCCGGCCTTTGCGCCGCGCGAGGACGTACCGCACCCGGTGTTGGCCGCTGAGTTGCGCCTCACCCCGCAAGCCTTCAACCGCAAATTCAAGGGCAGCCCGGTCAAACGCACCAAGCGGCGCGGCTACTTGCGCAATGTAGCCATCGCCCTGGGCAACGCCCAGCAGACGCGCGCCGTGCCCGACCTGAGCGCCGCGCTGCGCGATGCCGAGCCGCTGGTGCGCGCCCACGCCGCCTGGGCGCTGGGCCAAATCGGCGACCGGGCGGCCTGCCATGCCCTGCAAGCCGCCTTCGACGCCGAAACCCAAGCCGAAGTGCGCGCCGAAATCGCCGCTGCCCTCACCACCTGTGAGCGTTCTCAGCCATGAAACTTCGTCTTGCCGTTTTCCTCACCTCCCTCCTGACGCTCCTCCTGGCCGCCTGCGCTGCTTCCTCGGCAGCCACACCCCCGCCTGCGGCCACACCGGCCCCGCCGACGCCCCTCGCCGCCCCCAGCGCAACCCCTCGCGCCTCTACGCCCAGCCCATCGCCCACGCCATCGCCTGCGCCGACACCCACTCCCTCCGTCACGCCCTTGCCGCGCACCACGCTGCTTTTCGTGGGCAACATCGTCCCCGCCCGCTGCGTGCGCGCCGCTGCCGACCGCCGCGGCGACGACCACTACATCTACGCCGAGGTCGCACCGCTCATCCGCCAGGCGGATTACGCCGTGGCTCTGCTCAATGCCTCGCTGAGCGACGTCGGCCTGGTCACCGGTTGCCGCGCCACTTACGTCCTCACCGGCGCGCCAAGGCACGCCCAAACGCTCAAATGGGCGGGCTTCGACCTGGTGAACGTCGGCACGAACCACATCCGCAACTGCGGCTGGGTGGGCTGCGGCTATCGCGCCTTCCTGGAAACCCTGCAAAACCTGCACCAAGCCGGTTTGGCCACCGTGGGCGGCGGCGAAAACCTGGAAGCAGCCCTTCAGCCCGCGGTGGCGACGCTGAACGGGGTGCGGTTTGCCTTCGTCTCCCTCAACCAGTTGGGCTTCTCCTGGGCAGACGAGGATACGCCGGGCACCGCCCCCCTCACGCCGGAGAATGCCGCCCGCGCCATCGCCCTGGCGCGCCAACAGGCCGACGTGGTCATCGCCCTGCCCCACTGGGGGCCGGAATACGACTTCACCCCCAACTACCTGCAACGCCGCGCCGCCCGCTGGCTGGTCGCCGCCGGCGCCGACGTCGTGGTCGGCAACCATTCCCATGTCGTGCAGGGGATGCAGATCCTCGGCGGTGTGCCGGTGTTCTACAGCCTGGGCAACTTCGTGTTCGATCAAACTTGGGACGAGAAAAACCAGCAAGGTGCGATGCTCACCCTTACCTTCGAGGGCACGCACATGGTATCCTATGGCTACACTCCCACCCATGTGGATGGCGACGGCACGGTACACCTCGCGCCGCCTGCCGAGGCAGCGATTATCATGGCCCACATTCGCGCCGGCTCCCTGCCGGATGAGCCTTTGCCCTCACCCACTCCTACCCCCTAACCTCCTAACCTCCTAACTTCCCCCATCCTTTACCCCCGGAGTTTCCCCATGACCGCTTTCTCCTACATTTGCTCGCAATGCAACGCCACCTATGCTCCTGAAGAAGTCACGTACACCTGCCCCCAGTGTGGCGGCAACCTGGATGTCGTGCTGGATTACGACGCCTTGAAGCCGGACGCCGAGCGCCTGTTTGCCTCCAGCGAAGCCAAAGAGCCCTCGCTCTGGCGTTATCTGCCGTTGCTGCCGGTAGACGACCCCGGCGGCGAGGGCACACCGCTGCGCCGCGCCGGGTGGACGCCGGTTTACACCTTGCCGCGCCTGGCGTCTTCGCTGGGGCTGAAGGCCTTTTGGCTGAAGGACGAAAGCCCCAACCCCACCGCTTCGTTCAAGGACCGCGCCAGCGCCGTGGTGGTGGCGCGGGCGCGGCAGATCGGCGCTGAGGTGGTGATCACGGCCTCCACCGGCAACGCGGGCGCGGCGTTGGCAGGCATGGCCGCCGCGGTGGGGCACCAAGCCGTCATCCTGGCGCCCAAAACCGCCCCGCAGGCCAAAATTGCCCAGTTGCTGGTATTCGGCGCGCGCGTGGTGCTGGTCGATGGCACCTATGACGACGCCTTCGACCTGTCCATCGCCGCCGCGGAGAAGTTCGGTTGGTATTGCCGCAACACGGGCTACAACCCTTTCACCGCCGAGGGCAAGAAAACCGCCGGGTACGAAATCTATGAGCAAGTCATTCGCCCCCACAAGGTAGAGCGGCTCAACGTCTTCATCCCGGTCGGCGACGGCAACATCATCAGCGGCGTGTACAAAGGCTTTTGGGATTTGCACCAACTCGGCCTGTTGCCGGTGATGCCGCGGCTTTTTGGCGTGCAGGCCGAAGGCTCGGCAGCCATTGCCAAAGCGTGGAAGGCGGGGGCCGAGACGATTGCCCCGGTAGAAGCCCACACCCTGGCGGACAGCATCAGCGTCGATTTACCGCGCGACGGCCTGCGGGCGCTGCGCGCCGTGCGCCAAACCAATGGCGCTTACATCACCGTGCCCGACGAAGCCATCCTGGAAGCCATTGCCGAGGTCGGCAAAGCGGGCGTATTTGCCGAACCGGCGGCGGCCACCGCGTTTGCCGGGCTGAAAGCCGCCCTGCGCGACGGATTGGTTTCGCCCGACGACGCCGTGCTGGTGCTGAGCACGGGCAGCGGCCTGAAGGACGTCAAAGCCGCGATGGCCGCCGTGAGCGCCGCGCCGGTCGTCCCCCCA
>JALSPT010000215.1 GCA_026985785.1 Anaerolineales bacterium | reverse complement strand
GCCATGGCGTTGATTACCAACCCCGCGGTCATCGTGCTGGACGAGCCGACCTCGGCGCTGGACGTCCTCACCCAGGCGAATATCTACAACGTCCTCAAACGCATCAAATGGGAAAAAGGCACCAGTTTCGTGCTCATTACCCACGATGTGGCGACTTCCAGCGAACTGGCCGACGACGTGTTGGTGATGTATGCCGGGCACATGATGGAGCATTCTTCAGCGGAGGAATTCTTCACCGAGCCGCTGCACCCCTATGCCAAAATGTTGATGGCGGCGGTGCCCAAACTTTATGGCGAAGAGGAACTCCAGTTCATCCCTGGCAAGCCCCCCAGCCTGCTCGACCCGCCTAAAGGGTGCCGCTTTGCCGACCGCTGCCCCTTTGCGATGGAAAAGTGCAAAATCGAGCCGCCGACCTACCGCGTGGGCGACCGGTTGGTCAAGTGCTGGCTGTACGAAAAAGACGCCGACGAAATCGTTTCCTCGCCCGAAGCCCTGGCGGGCGTTTCCGCTTAGCCCCTTTACGGAGAGATTGGTATGAGCGAACAACAGGTTCAAGCAGCCGCCCCTGCTCCCGCCGAGGCACAAGATCAGCCGCTACTCTCGGTGCGCCACCTCAAGATCTGGTACGAACTTAAGCGGTTTGGCTTCCTGCACGCCGGTTACGTCAAAGCGGTGGACGATGTGACTTTTGACCTGCCGCGTGGCGAGGCGATTGCCGTGGTGGGCGAAAGCGGGTGCGGCAAGTCCAGCCTGATGAAGGCCATTCTGGGGCTGGTGCATCCCCATGATGGCCAAATTTTGTTTGAAGGGCAAGATATTTGGGAAGGCGGCGCGGAGGCCATGCGGGCTTACCGCATGAAAGTGGGGTATGTGCAGCAAGATCCTTACGGTGCCCTGCCGCCCTTTATGACCATTCGCCGCATTTTGGAAGAGCCGCTCATTCTGGCCGGTGTAAAAGACAAAGAAGAGCGCCTGGAGCGCGTCATCCGTAGCCTGGAAGAGGTCAAGGTGACGCCGCCGAGCGATTTTCTCAACAAATACCCTCACATGCTCAGCGGTGGCCAGCAACAGCGCGTGGTGATCGCGCGCGCCCTCATCCGTAACCCTAAAATGCTGATTGCCGACGAGCCGGTGTCGATGCTCGATGCTTCGGTGCGGGTGGAAATCCTCAAATTGCTCGACGAAGTGCAAAAGGAACGCCACCTGTCGGTGATTTACATCACCCACGACCTTTCCACGGTGCGTTACTTCTCTGAGCGGATTTTCGTGATGTATGCTGGCAAACTGATTGAGAAGGCCAGCACTCGCGAAATTTTGCATAACCCCAAGCACCCCTACACCTGGGCCTTGCTCAATGCCATCTCTGACCCGTTGGCTGAGAATGCGACCAAGTTGCGCGACATTCCGCCGGGCGAGCCGCCCAGTCTGATTACCCCGCCGCCGGGTTGCCGTTTTCACCCGCGGTGCCAGAAAGCGATTCAGGGCTTGTGCGAAGTCGAGGTGCCGCCGCACTTTTCCGTGGCGTCTGACCACGACGTGGCTTGCTGGTTATATCGCGAGGAGGCTTGATGCGCCCGCTTTCTCCGTGGCGTTTGATAGGTATTGCCGGAGCCCTTGAGGTTGTGGGCGTGGTTTTGCCCATGCTGATGGTGGTGGGTGTGCTGCCTTCCACCTGGCTGCTCAATATTTCGGCATTTGCCTCTTCGTTGACGGGGCTGTTCATCGGTTCGTTGGGCGTGACG
>JALSPT010000214.1 GCA_026985785.1 Anaerolineales bacterium | reverse complement strand
CGGGCGTGCTCCTTTGGCTGGAGCGCCCGGCGCTGGCGCTTTACGACCTGCCACACGCCCTGGGATGGGATGAAGCGGGGGCGCGCGACCCTGCGCTGGCGCAATGGCGACGGGAAGGCGGGGTGGTGGTGTTGTTGTGGCAGCCGGGACGCGATCGCAGCCGCTTGTGGTGGAAGGCGCTGTTGAAGCGCGGCGGCGCGTTCCCCTGTCGCAGCGATGCCGTCGGTGCAATCTATTGTGATCCTCAGACCCTGGAGCGCCTGCCGTGAAGCCGCTGGTGACGCTGTTTTCTGCCCCCAAGCCCTTCGACCGCGAGCACATCGCCATGATTCAGCGCAACGCCATCCGCTCGTGGCTGGCGTTGGGGGCGGAGGTGGAGGTGTTGCTCATCGGCGACGAGCCCGGCCTGGCGGAGGTGGCTGCCGAATTGGGCGTGCGCCATCTGCCGGAGGTCGCCCGCAACGAGCATGGCACGCCGTTGGTTTCCTCGATCTTCGCCCTGGCGCGAGAAGCCGCTTCCGCCCCTTACCTCTGCTACCTCAACGGCGACATCGTGCTGTTGCCCGACTTTGTGGACGCGATACGGGCTGTGACCACCCAGACACCGGAAGGCTTCCTGATGGTAGGCCGCCGCTGGGATGTGGACATCACCGCGCCGCTGGATTTCGGCGCGGCGGATTGGGAAGATCGCCTGCGGGCGGAGGTGGCGGCGCGCGGGCGGCTGCATTCGCCTTTTGGCATCGATTACTTCGTCTTCCCCAAAGGGGCTTTCGCCGACATGCCCCCCTTCGCTGTCGGGCGCGCCGGCTGGGACAACTGGATGATTTACCACGCCCGTGAGCAGGGTTGGAAGGTCATCGACGCCACAGAGGCCACCACCGTCATCCACCAAAACCACGACTACGCCCACCTTCCCGGCGGCCAGCCCCACTACCGTCTGGAAGAATCGCAGGAAAACGTCCGCCTTGCCGGTGGGCGAAGCCACATGTTCAGCATTTGGGAGGCCGATTATCGTTTGGTGAACGGACGGGTGGAACGGATGTTCCGCCCTCATATCGTGCTGTTGCGGCGGATAGAATTGGGCCTCCAGCGGCGCGGTTTCCCCCGCTCCCGCTGGAAACAATGGGTGCTGAAAGCGGTACAATTTGCTTTGCGCCGCCTGGCGTAAGAACCTATCCGGAAAATCTCACGGTTGATGTCATTGCGAGCCCCGCAGGGGCGAAGCAATCCCCCCTTGGTGGGGCAGGGCTTTTCGATAATGGCCAACTCTACCGTGTTTTGCTGCTCCGAGGCCGATCTCACCCATCCCCCAGCCGCCTGACGGCGGCTTTCCCCCTTCCCTCCCTTACTAAGGGAGGGAAGGGGGTGCCCGAAAAGCGCATTTTGCGCTTTTCGGGCGGGGGTTAGGAGAGATATTCGTCTCTGGAGCAATCAAGTGCAAGATTTTTTGAAAAGCCCCCCTGGTGGGGAAGGCTGCTTCGGCTTCCCTCCCTCGCAGTGACACACCTGCAGGGATTTTTCGGATAGATACTAAGCCTTCCGACAAGGATTTCTCATGCGTGTTGGCCAAAACCCTGTCAAAGTCACCCGTCCCCCGCTGCCGCCGCCCGCCGAGGTGACGGTGGTCGTGGTCAATTTCATCCCTTACCTCAGCGGCTATTTCGCGCACAGCCTGGAGGTGTTGAAACTGACCCTCGGCAGCCTGTGGGCGCACACCGAAACGCCGTTTGACCTGCTGGTGTTCGACAACGCCAGTTGCGATGAGGTGCGCGCTTATTTGCTGGATGAACATCGCGCCGGCCGCATTCGCTATCTGGTGCTTTCGGAAAAGAACGTCGGCATTCCGGGGGCGTGGAATTTTGCATTCCAGGCCGCGCCGGGCAAGTACGTCGCCTTTGCCGATTACGACATCTATTTCTACCCCGGCTGGCTGAAGGCGCATCTTGAGGTGCTGCAGGCTTTCCCGCGGGTGGGCATGGTGACGGGCACGCCGGTGCGCCCGCCGGTGGAATTTTCTTCGGCCACGCTGGCGTGGGCCGAGGAGCAGCCAGAGGTGGAAGTGAGGCGCGGTGTGCTCCAACGCTGGGAGGACTACCGCGCGCATTATCAAAGCCTGGGTTTTTCGGAAGAGGAAGCGCGGCAGACTTACGAGGAAGGTGGTGACATTTTGTTGCGCTATCGGGGGCTGGAGGTGTTTGCCGGGGCAGGGCATTTTCAGTTCGTCGCCCCCAAGGCCGTGCTGCAAGAGGTGCTGCCGCTGCCGCTGAAGCGGGCGATGGGCGACGAGCGCCTGCTCGATCGGCGCATCAACGACCGCGGTTACCTGCGTCTTGCCTTGCCTCGAGCGTACGTCCGGCATATGGGCAACGTGCCGCCTGCGGATTTGCCGGAGGTGGGCGCACGTGTGCCGGTTGCAGCCGCGCACCGTGCGACGCCCGCGCACTGGCTTTACCGCCTGGCCGATTGGCCTTGGGTGCGCAAGCCGCTCCTGGCGCTCTACAATCGCATCTTTCGGCTTTACTATCGCCGGGTGAGTGAGTGACGATGAGCACACGAGTTTTTGTCAGCGCCGATCACGGCCTGGCCGTGGTCTATTTTCTGCAAAGCGACTTTGCCGCCCGCCTGCTGGAAGCCGGGGTGGAAGTGGTCGTGCTCAGCGACGATGCCTTAGCCGAGCGGCTGCGACAGCGCTTTGGCCGTCCGGGGTTGATTTTCGAAGGGCTGCGCCTGCCGCAGGTGCGGCGCTATTTTCGCGAGGAAAACCATCGCTTGCAGTGGTGGCTGCAATACTTCCGCCGGGCGGGGGCTTCCAACCGCATCAACCTGGAGGCGGTGGAGAGTTACATCCGTCAGGTGGCCTACGAAGCCCGGGGCAAGCGCAAGGCGCTGATGCCGTTGGCGCGGGCCGGGGTGGCGCTCTTGCGCCGCAGCAAGGCCGCCCGGCAGGCGCTCGTCCGCCTGCAACAGCGTTTCACTCCGCACATTTACGACGATCTTTTCGCCCGCTATCGCCCTGCCCTGGTCATCGCGGCCACCCCCGGCTGGCGCGACGATCGCTACCTGCTGCGCGACGCCGCCGCGGCGGGCATCCCCACCGCCGCCGTCATCGTGGGCTGGGACAATTCCAGCAGTTACAGCCTGCCCGGCGCGCCGGTGGAACACATCACCTGCTGGTCGGACATTCAGAAGCAGGAACTGGTGCTGGGCTCCGACTGGCCGCCGGAGCGGGTGCACGTGGGCGGCATCCCTTCCTACGACGGCTACTTCCTCCGCCGCTGGGAAATGCCGCGCGAGGACTACTTCCGCCTGCATGGCCTCGACCCGGAGCGCAAACTCATCGCCTACGCGTGCAGTTTCATCACCTTCTCGCCCAACATCCAGAACATCGAGGCGTTAGCCCGCCTGGTGAGCGAAGACCGGCTGGACTACCCCGCCCAGTTGCTCATCCGCCTGCACCCCAACCACTTCCTCGACCATGTGCCCCGCTTTGCTCGCGAACGGGAGCAAATCCGCGCCCTGGCGAAGAAAATGCCGCACGTCCATGTTGTCGAGCCGGTGCCGCTGGGCGGCTCGCTGGGCTACTACTCCGGCGAGGACATGCCGGAAAAATCGTCCATGATGCGCCACGCCGACGTGTTCACCACGGTGTACTCCACCATGGTGGTGGAAACCGCCATCCACGATACGCCCGTGGTCAGCGTGTGCATCGACCACCCCACCGGCTGGACGGAGAACTTCTACCTGCCGCTCTCGCAAATCGGCGGCTGGCCGACGCATTCGCGCTTTCGGGCCTCGGGCGCGGGCAAGGTGGTTTACGACGAAGCGCAGTTGCAGGCGGCGCTGAACGCTTACCTGCACGACCCGCAAGGCGAAGCCGAGGCGCGCCGCGCTTTCGTGGCGCGGGAATGCACCTACACCGACGGCAGCGCCGGACGCCGCACCGCCGATTTCTTCCTGCGCCTGCTGGGGCAGGCTTAGCGCCCTGCCAGGGATGTTGCCATGCGCTTTCTGATTGCCGGATTGGGTTCCATTGGACGCCGCCACCTGCGCAACCTGTTGGCGTTAGGCGAGCGCGACATCGTGCTCTACCGCACCCACCGCAGCACCCTGCCCGACGACGACCTGGCGGCCTTCCCCACGGAAACCGACCTGCCCACCGCCCTGAGGCGCTACCGCCCCGACGCGGTCATCGTCGCCAATCCCACTGCGCTGCATCTGGAGGTTGCCATCCCCGCGGCGGAGGCCGGTTGCCACCTGCTGCTGGAAAAGCCCATCGCCCACGACCTGCGCGGCGTGGATGCACTGCGGCGCGCGGTGGAAGCAAACGGTGTGCGCGTGCTGGTGGGCTTCCAGTTCCGCTTCCATCCCACCCTGCGGCAGGTGTGGGCCTGGCTGCGCCGAGAGGCCATTGGCCGCCCGCTGTTCGTGCGGGCGCATTGGGGCGAATACCTGCCCGCCTGGCACCCGTGGGAAGACTATCGCCAGAGTTACGCCGCCCGCGCCGATCTGGGCGGCGGCGTGGTGCGCACCCTGTGCCATCCGCTCGACTACCTGCGCTACCTGTTGGGCGAGGCCGAGGTGGCCTGGGCCGAAACCGCCCATCTCAGCGATCTGGAACTCCAGGGCGTGGAGGATACCGCCGAAATTGCCCTGCACTTTGCATGCGGCGCACGCGGCAGCGTGCATTTGAACTACCACCAGCGTCCGCCGGCGCATTGGCTGGAGGTGCTGGGCACCGAGGGCACCATCCGCTGGGATTACACCACGGGCGAGGCGCGCCTGTGGCAAGCCGCCAAAGCCGCCTGGGAAGTCGTTGGCCTGCCCCCCGGCTGGGAGCGCAACGCGATGTTCCTGGAGGAAATGCGCCACTTCCTGGCCGTGGCGCGCGGCGAGGCAACGCCGATTTGTTCGCTGGAGGATGGCGTGCGGGCGTTGGAA
>JALSPT010000213.1 GCA_026985785.1 Anaerolineales bacterium | reverse complement strand
GCCACCTGCCCGGCTTCCACCTCTTTGTCGCCCACCACCAGCATGTAGGGCACTTTCTGCTTTTGGGCGGTGCGGATTTTGGCGTTCATGCGGGCGCTGCTGTCGTCCACCTCCACCCGCAGGCCGGACAGGCGCAGTTCCTGGGCAACCTTTTCGCAGTAGGGCACGTGCCGGTCGGCAATCGGGATGAGCACGGCCTGGACCGGCGCCAGCCAGACCGGGAACGCACCGGCGTAATGCTCGATGAGCACGCCCATGAAGCGCTCGGTGCTGCCCATGATGGCGCGGTGCAGCACCACCGGCGTGTGTTCTTCGCCGTCGGGGCCGATGTAGGTCAGCCCCAAGCGGGCTGGCTGGATGAAATCGACCTGGATGGTGGAAAGTTGCCACTCGCGCCCCAAGGTGTCTTGGGCGATGAAGTCGGCCTTGGGGCCGTAAAAGGCGGCCTCGCCGGTGGCTTCCACATAATCCAGCCCGCTGGCATCCAGGGCGGCGCGCAGGGCGGCTTCGGCCTGGTTCCATTTTTCGGGGTCGTCGACGTATTTGCCGCCCTCGCCCCGCAGGGAAAGCCGCACCTGGTAGTCGGTCAGGTTGAAGCGCCCCAGAATTTCCTGGATCAGTTCCAGCAGCATGGCAAATTCGCTCTGAATTTGCTCCGGGGTGCAGAAAATGTGGCAGTCGTCCTGGGTAAGCGAGCGGACGCGGGTCAGACCGTGCAGTTCGCCCTTTTTCTCGTAGCGGTACACGGTGGCGAATTCCGAGAAGCGCAGCGGCAACTCGCGGTAGGAGTGCTTGCCCATCTTCTTGTAAAGCGTCATGTGGCTGGGGCAGTTCATCGGCTTCAGGCGGAAGCGCTCGCCGCTTTTCTCGTCCACCATCGGCGGGTACATCACGTCGGCGTAGTTTTGCAGGTGGCCGGATTTGGCGTACAGGTCTTCCTTGACGATGTTGCCTGTCCACACATGCTGGAAGCCGTAGCGGGTCTGCACCTCGCGCACGAAGGATTCCAGCAGATGGCGCACGATTTCGCCCTTGGGGGTGAACATGGGGATGCCGGGGCCGATTTCGTCGGGCGCGAAGTAGAACAGGCCAAGTTCTTTGCCTAAGCGGCGATGGTCGCGCTTTTGGGCTTCTTCCCGCCATTGCAGGTACTGGCGCAGTTCCTTGGGCGACTGCCAGGCGGTGCCGTAGATGCGGGTGAGCATGGGCTTGTTTTCGTCGCCCCGCCAGTAGGCGCCGGCAATGTTCATCAGTTTGACGGCTTTGGGGTTGATTTCGCGGCTGTTCTGGACGTGCGGGCCGCGGCAGAGGTCGACGAAGGTGTCGTGGCGGTAGATGCTAAGCACCGGGCGCTGCCCTTCGGGGAGGGGATTGCCGTATTCGTCCGTGCCGCGGCTGAGGATGTCGTCGATGAGTTCCAGTTTGTAGGGCTGGTCCTTGAACAATTCTCGCGCCTGCTCGGGGGTGACTTCCTCGCGCACGAAATCGTGCCTGCCTTTGATGATTTCCTTCATGCGGGCTTCGATTTTGGTGAGGTCGTCCTGGGTGATGGGGCGCGGCAGGTCGAAGTCGTAGTAAAAGCCGTCTTCGATGGGCGGGCCAATGGCAATTTTGGCCTCGGGGAAGACTTCCAACACGGCCTGCGCCATGATGTGCGCGGCGGAATGCCGAATGCGGTAGAGTTGCGATTCAGGGTAGTTCTCGGGGATTTGGGGTTTCTCGACCATGAGGTTACCTCCGGGGGAGTGGGGCAGTTGGGTAGT
>JALSPT010000212.1 GCA_026985785.1 Anaerolineales bacterium | reverse complement strand
AGGCTGCCCAGCGCGGGCAGGTATTCGTAAATCGGCACCTGAATCAGCAGGTAGTAGTACCACGGCTGGCTACCGCGATGCACCCCTTGTTGCTGGAGCCAGTAGCCCAGCGCGCCCACCAGGCCGCTGAAAAAACCGCTGCCGTTGGTAAACACCGTGGTCTGGAAGACGGCGAAAATGGCGTAGAACAACGCCGCCTGCTGCAACCACACTTTGGCATCCCATGCCATGCCCGCGGCGATGGCCAGCGCCACCAGCGGCACGATGAACAGCGCCGAGTGGAAAATGCCGCTCGCCGAGTAGTCCAACGCATCCCAGTGGAAGATCGCCATCGGCAAAGGAGCAAGTTGGGGCATCACCAAAGTGAAAATCAGCAGCATGAGCACGAAGGCGCGCTCCTGCAGCAGCCGCTTCCACCCCAAACCGAGAAAGAGGAAGACCAGCGCGGCGATCAACGCCAGCAAGGCGACCAGCAGGAACAGTTTGGCGGCAGGGTTGGCCAACAGGCCACCCGTAGTGGCCGCCGCGGCACCTTGGGTGGTTTGGATGGGAGAGGGGGCGGGGTGCAGTGCCATAGCCGCCGCCACGGCAAAGGCCACGGCTGCCGCGGCCACCAAGAGGGCAGCGAAAAAGTTGCGCCGTTGCTCCGGGCGCGGCCACGCTACCCGGCTCAGCCGATCGAGCAACAGCAACCCCAGAAAGAGCAGCAGTTGAGCGGTATAAATGAAGGCGGTTTCCTTGGTTACGAAGTGCAACGCCAGCGAAGCCGTCAGCCAAGTGAGGTAGCGGTTGGCGCCGGTTTCCAGGTAGCGTAGCACCGCCCACCACATCACCAGCGCCAACGGCATGATGAGCGCCTCGTTGCGGGCGTAGCGCCCGTAGTACAGCATGTAAGGTGAAATCACCATCAGCCCGGCGGCAATCAATGCCCCTTTGCGCCCCAAATAGCGCCGCCAGGCCCAGAGGAAGGCGATCGCGGCAACCGCCGCCAGCGCGTGGGGCAGGCGGGCGGTGAAATCGTTGTCGCCGAAGAGGAAAAACGAAAGGGCAATCAGGTGAAACTGCAATGGCCCATGCATCATCGGGTTGTGCTGGTAGCCGTTGCCCTTGTAGAGTTGCCACGAGAAATAAGTGTGCAGGCTTTCGTCGTGGCTCATCACCCGCTCGCCGAGGTGGTAGAAGCGAGTAAAAACGGCCAACAGCAGGATGATGGCAAAGATGAGCACCTCGACTCGTACGGCGAGCAGGTCGCGCAGCGGGCGGTCGAGGAGCGAGCGGCGAGAGGCAGAAGCGGGTTGTTGGGTATTCATCGGCGTCCTCGCAGATGAAAAAGGTTTAGCGCCGACGGCGGGCGCGGCGTCCGCCCGAGGGCCGCGCCGGGCGCTGCAAATCGGCAATCTCTTCCTCGGTCAGATAGCGCCATTCGCCGGGCTTCAGGCTGCCCAGGCGCAGCGCACCGATGCGGATGCGGATTAGCCGCACCACCGGCAGGCCGGTCAGGCGACACATTTCGCGAATCTGGCGTTTCTTGCCTTCTTTCAGCACGAAGCGCAGCCAGGCGCCCTTGCCCTGGAAGCGCTCCACGCGCACCTCGGCGGGGCGAGTACGCGTGCCGTCTTCCAGCACCACGCCGTGGCGCAGCGCGTCGAGTTGGCGCTGGTCGGGGCGCTTGGCAACCAGCACGCGATATTCCTTTTCGTGCCCGTAGCGGGGATGGGTGAGGCGGTTGGCAAGGTCACCGTCGTTGGTGAGCAGCATCAGCCC
>JALSPT010000211.1 GCA_026985785.1 Anaerolineales bacterium | reverse complement strand
TCAACCCGGTCAACGGCGAGAAGGTGCCCATCTGGATTGCCGACTATGTGCTCATGTCTTACGGCAGCGGCGCGATCATGGCCGTGCCCGCCCACGACCAGCGCGACTTCGAATTTGCCCGTAAATACGGCCTGGAAATCCGCCCGGTCATCTTCCCGCTGGACGAGCAGGGCAACCCCATCCCGCTGGACGGCGAGGCCATGACCGAAGCCTACCCCGGCCCCGGCGAGATGGCAAACAGCGGCCCGCTGACCGGGACGCGCATCGTCAAAGGCAAAGGCTGGGACGACCCCGGCATCATGCGAGTCATTGAATGGCTGGAAGAAAAGGGCTACGGCGAGCGCGCCGCCAACTACCGCCTGCGCGATTGGCTGATTTCCCGCCAGCGCTACTGGGGCACCCCCATCCCGATGGTGTATTGCGAAAAGTGCGGCTGGCAGCCCGTGCCCGACGACCAGTTGCCGGTGGAACTGCCCGACGATGTGGAATGGCGCCCCACGGGCGAAAGCCCGCTCAAATTCCACCCGACGTGGAAGCACACCACCTGTCCGGTGTGCGGCGGCCCCGCCGTGCGGGAAACCGACACGATGGACACCTTCATGGATTCCTCGTGGTATCACCTCGGCTACCTGACCACCACCGGGCGCGCCGAAGCCCCCTTCCAACCCGCAGAATACGCCTACTGGTTCCCGGTCGATACCTACACCGGCGGTGCCGAGCACGCCACCATGCACCTGCTCTACGTGCGCTTCTTCCACAAGGCGCTGCGCGACCTCGGCATCGTCCAGGGCGACGAGCCGATGCTGCAACTGCGCAACCAGGGCATCGTGCTCGGCGAGCCGCGCGATGGGCATTTCGTCACCGTCGAGGGACACTGGGAAGGCAACGCCTTCGTCGCCGAACGCATCGCAGCCCTGCCGCTGGAAACGCCGCGCAATCAATGGCCGGCCTTTGGCCAAAGCGAGACGGCATTGCGCGGCGAGGTGTATGCCCGCGACGAAAAGACGCTCAAGGTGCGGGTGAACCCCTATCGCGATGGCGAAGACCCGAAAAAAGACGCCCAACTGGTGGTCGTGCATGTGAACGAGGCCACCCAAACCACCATCGGCGGCCAGCCCGCCCGCCACCTGGACCTGGTGTATCACCTGGAAGCCGAAAAGATGTCCAAATCCAAGGGCAATGTGGTGGACCCCGACGATCTGGTGGCGCGCTATGGTGCAGACACGGTGCGGGCTTACCTGATGTTCTTCGCCCGCTGGGACCTGGGCGGCCCGTGGAACAGCAAAGGCATCGAGGGCATCGTGCGCTGGCTGCGGCGGGTGTGGAGCATGGTCACCGAAACGGCGGGAGCCGAAGCGCCCGCACAGCCCAACGCGGCGGCTACCCGCGCCCTGCGCCGTAAAGTGCACCAAACCCTGCAGCGTGTGACCCATGATTTCGAGCACTTCGAATTCAACACCATCGTGGCCGCGCTGATGGAACTGCTGAACGAGATGCAGCGCCTGCGGCAACAGCCCGGCGTGGTGGGCACACCCGCGTGGGAAGAGGCGCTCGACCTGTATGTCCGCATGATGGCGCCGCTAACCCCCTTTGTGGCCGAAGAACTGTGGGTCGAGGTGCTGGGCAAGCCCTACTCGGTGCACAACCAACCCTGGCCGGAGGCCGATGCCGAGGCGGCCAAGGAAGACGAAGTCACCATCGCCGTGCAGATCAACGGCAAAGTGCGCGACCGCATCACCGTGCCGGTGGGGCTTCCAAGGGAAGAGGTCGAAGCGCGTGCGCTCGCAAGCGAAGCGGTACAGCGCCATCTGAAAGGGAAGACGCCGCGCAAGGTCATCGTGGTGCCCAACAAACTGGTCAACATCGTAGCGTAAGAAGGCGCGAAGCGCCTTCGGCTTTCAGCCTGGCAGGGAGATTTCCCTGCCGGGCTCTTTTCATGCCGCCTCCCGCTCCAACCAAATGGTCACCGGCCCGTGATTGCACAAGGCGACGTCCATATGGGCGCCAAAGCGGCCCGTCTGCACACTCAGGCCATGCTCGCGCAACAAAGCGGCAAAACGGTCGACCAGCGGGCGGGCAATGTCCGGCGGAGCAGCGGCCACAAAGGCCGGTCGGCGGCCTTTGCGCGTCTCGGCATACAGCGTAAATTGGGAAACCACCAGCGCCTCGCCGCCTACATCCAGCAACGAGCGGTTGAGTTTGCCGGTCTCGTCCTCGAAAATCCGCAAATGGGCGATCTTGTTGGCCAGATAGCGGGCTTCGGCCTCGGTATCGCGATGGGTGATGCCCACCAGCAACACCACTCCACGGCCAATGGCCGCAATCGTCTCACCGTCCACCGTCACCTTGCCCCACGAAACTCGTTGCAAAAGCACGCGCATGGTTGCCTCCTCGCTGGATTTTGGCTCTATTGTACCTGTTTCTTTATCTCCGGCGGTCTGCTATAATAATTTCGCCAGCATGCCCAAGCAAAAACACGCTGGCCGCAGCCTACCGCGCACCCCAAAAAGGCAAAAAACCCCAGGCTTTTTGCGAGGATGCCCATGAAAATCATCGACCGTTCGCCGCTCAAACCACGTCGCGGCCAAAAACAAGCGCCCTGGCAAGACCGTGTACGGGCTGTGCTCAAACATGGTTGGGGTTGGTATCAGGCTTATCAGGCCGAAGAGCGGATCATTACCATCCTGCAGGGCGTGTTGGACAACCGCTTTACGCTCATTCGGGGCTTCACGTTGCCCGGCGAAGAGAAACCCCTACCGTTGGTCGTGGTAGGGCCTCCCGGTGTGTTTTTGCTGCATGTCTGGCCCAAGGCTGGCTTCTACCGCATCCGCGAAGACCAATGGGAGGTGATGCAGCGCAACAGTCGGCGTTACCGCCCCGGCAAGGTCAACATGGTCAAGGTCGTTCAAGACACAGCCCGGCGATTGACGGCTTTTTTGACCCAACAAAGCGGGAAGCAGGTCAAGGTGCAGCCTTTGTTCGTCTTCGCCGATCCGGGCACCGATGTAGACGCCGTCCGCCCCGCCATCAAGCCGCTTTTGATGGATGGCCTGAAGCGCTACTTTGCCCAACAAAACCAGGGCGAAGCGGTGCTCACCCCCATGGATTTGATGCGTTTGACCGATGCCTTCAGCCCCGGGGCGTTGGGGAAACAGCCTCGCCCCAAAAAGCATCGCCGCAAACCCACCGCGCCGCCCAAACCCATCCGCCAGGCCGAGCGCTACCTCAACTTCACACCCCGCCAATGGGCCATTCTGGGGGTATTGGCGGCGCTGGTGTTGCTGACTTCCATGTGTGCGATTCTGTATGTGTTGATGACCACGACGTGAGGGTCTATGCCATTCTTGTCGGTTGTCATTCCTGCCCACAATGAAGCGCGCCGCCTGCCCGGCACCATGGAGCAACTGCTGCCTTTTTTGGCCGCGCAGCCCTACGAAGCCGAGATAATCATCGTGGAAAATGGCTCCTCGGACGACACCTTGGCGCTGGCGCAGGAGTACCAGCGCGCCCACCCAGATGTGGTACGGGTTTTCCACGAACCGGCACGCGGCAAAGGGCTGGCCGTCCGCCGCGGCATGTTGGAAGCGCGGGGCGACTACCGTTTTCTGTGCGATGCCGACCTCTCCATGCCGGTAGAGGAACTGCCGCGCTTTCTGCCGCCTCAATTGACCGATTTTGATATTGCCATTGCCTCGCGGGAACTGCCCGGCTCCCGCCGCGTGGGGGAACCGCGTTACCGCCATATGGTTGGACGGGTTTTCAATTGGATGGTGCGCCTGATGGCACTACCGGGTTTTCAGGATACACAGTGCGGCTTCAAATGCTTTCGCGCTGCAGTGGCCGAGGATGTCTTTCGGTATCAAACCCTCCCAGGCATGTCGTTTGACGTCGAAGTATTGTTCATCGCCCGCCGCAGGGGGTATCGCATCGTCGAAGTGCCCATCACGTGGTATTTCGACCCCGATAGCCGGGTGCGGTTGGTGCAAGATTCCTTACGGATGGGGATCGACCTGCTGACCATTCGGTGGAACGCATGGCGGGGGCGCTATGACCCGACCGAGGCCTAATCTGCGCTACGAACAGGCGTTGTGGGCGGCGGGAATTCGGTGGGTGGCAGGCGTGGATGAAGCCGGGCGGGGGGCGTTGGCCGGCCCGGTGGCAGCCGCAGCGGTGATCCTGCCGCCGGAGGTGGATGCCACCGCGCTCGCCGGCGTGCGGGATTCCAAGTTGATGTCGCCTCGCGAGCGGGAACATTGGGCGGGCAAAATCCAAGAAATCGCCGTCGCGTGGGCTGTGGGCTATGCTACCCCAGCGGAAATCGATGCGCTCGGGATTTTACCGGCGGTACACCTGGCAGCCCAACGCGCCTTGCAACGCCTGATGCCGTTTCCCGAATTCCTGCTCCTGGATTACCTGCGCCTTCCCCTCTGCACTTTGCCCCAGATGGCCTTGGTAAAAGGCGACCGAGACGTCCTCACCATCGCCGCGGCTTCCGTGTTGGCCAAAACCCACCGTGACGCCCTGATGCGCCGCCTGGACAAGTGGCTCCCGCAATATGGCCTCGCCCGCCACAAAGGGTACGGCACCCCAGCCCACCGAGAGGCCATCGCACGCCACGGCCTTTCTCCGCAGCATCGCCACTCATTCCGCTGTCGAGGGTAACCCCCCATCACTCAAGGCGCTCACATTGCTCCCGTGGCAGGCCACATGCGCCCCAGGCCACCGAAAAGGCTCGCGCCTTTTGCCGTGCTGAAATGGTATACTTACGCCACCTGGTGGCACATCACAGCACCATCGCGCCTCCCTTACAAGAGACTTACTTTTACCCATAAGTCGCAGACAACGATGTAAAGTGTACGAAATGAGAAAACAAGCCCCAAAATGGTTCCCCATTGCTCCCTTGCAGAGCGGCAGCGCTCCCCTCTCCCGCTGGGAGAGGGGCCGGGGGTGAGGGCAAATACGCCAAAGGTGCCGATAACGCCCTCACCTCCCCCCATCCCCCTCCTCTCCCCAAGGGCGAGGAGGGGGCGCTTGCACCGTAGGAAGACGAAATGCTTGTGCCCGCAAAGCCTCGGATAGCCGACGGCCACCGTTGCCAAAATATGGGTAAAACTCGGTACAAGAAAAGGGGCGAACCGTTCGCAAAATGACCTCGCCGACGGGAACGACCGCAAACCTGCTCGAAACAATGCACAAAGAGGGGATACACTCCCCCGTGATGCCATCCACCTTGCGCTGAGAGGAGCCATTATGCTGCAAATCGTGAGCGAATACGGCGTAGGAAGCCTGGGGCGGGAACTCAGCGTCCGCCTGGCGCATCGTGCCCTACGCCGCCTGGATGTGGAGCCCTCGGCAGCCTTCCTGTGGGCTACCGCCGAATACAACCTCGCCGACGCCGTCAAGGCGCTTCAGGTGCTGCTGGGCGACATCACCATCTGGGGGAGCACGGTGCGATACGTCTGGAACGCGGAGGGGCACCCCGGCCCCGGCATGGTGCTGGTCGTATTGGGTGGCGAAGGCGTAGAAGCCCGCGGCGCTCGCTTCGAGCGCCTCCCCGCAGCGGGGGCATTCGCCAACGCCGCCCCATCCTGGCAGGACGGCCTCACCTTGGCTCTCATCGAAGCCATGCAATCCCGCCTCAAACGGTGGCTCGCTCTCCTGGATACCACCAACACGCTCACGCTCGGTGGCCTGGTGGGCGGTCGTTTTCGGGTCGGGCGGCCTACGCTGGTCGGCGGTCGTGCTGCTGGCGACGGCGGCGCCGCCCTGGCATGGGTGAAAGGGCTAAAAGTGGGCCTCGGCTGGGGCACCGGCTGGCGCTCCAGCGGCCTGTGGGTCGACATCACCGAAAGCCGCGGCGAATGGGTCGCCGCGCTCAACGGCCACCCCGCTTCGGAAGAACTGGCAAGCGTGTTCCACCAACCGGCTCGCCAATGGCCCTACGCCCCCCTACGGGAACTGGTGCGCCTTTACCCTCTGGGCATCCGCCAGGAAGATGGCTCGTGGGAAATCCGCGCCCCGCTGCACGTCGAAACGGACGGCAGTTTGCGCATGACCTCGCCGATCCGGCGGGGGCAACGGGCGTACTGGATGGTGGGAGAAGAAGAAGACGCCCTTCAAAGCGCAGAAGACGCCGCAACCCAGGCCTTGCGGGCACTCGATGGAAAACCGCCCCTGCTGGCCCTGGCGATGATAGACGCTTCCTGGTACCACCTCTTTGCCTCCCACGAAGAAAAGGTGGCGCAACGGCTCCGACGCCTGCTGGGCACGGAAGTGCCCCTGGTGGGCGTGTACACCTATGGCCAAATCCTGCGCCCTACCACCGACACCCCCACCCGCCTGCTGCACAACCACATCGTGGTGGCGCTTCTGGCCGATGCCTTCTGACCCGCCATGCGAACCGATGATTTCGACTACGACCTGCCGGAGCACTTCATCGCCCAGGCGCCGGTAGAACCGCGCGACAGCGCCCGGCTGATGGTGCTCGAGCGGCAAAGCGGGCGCATCACCCACGCCACCTTCCGCGAGATTGGGCGCTTTCTACGCCCCGGCGACCTGCTGGTCGCCAACCGCACCCGCGTGATCCCGGCGCGGCTGTTTGCCCGCAAGGCAAACACCGGCGGTAAGGCGGAAATCCTGCTGCTGCGCCGCGAAGCCCCCGGCGTATGGCAAGCGATGGTGCGCGGCCGCGGCATGAAAACGGGGCGACAACTGGTGCTGGACGACGGCCTGCAAGCCGAAATCGTCGCCGTGCTGGAAGGCCCGCTGCGCCGCATTCGCTTCTCCCGCCCCCTGGACGACAGCCTGGCACGCATCGGGCACATCCCCCTGCCGCCCTACATCCACCGCCCGCTGGAAAACCCCGAACGCTACCAAACCATCTTCGCGCAGGAAGCAGGCTCCGCCGCCGCACCCACCGCTGGGCTCCACTTTACCACTCGCCTGTTGCGCGAACTGAAAGCCGCAGGGATCGCCTTTGCCACCGTCACTCTGCACGTCGGCCTCGACACCTTTGCGCCAGTCAAAGAAGACGACCCCCGCCAGCACAAAATCCACACCGAATGGTGCCACGTGCCGCCCGAAACCGCGGCGCTCATCAACCAGACCCGCGCCCACGGCGGGCGCATCGTAGCCGTCGGCACCACCACCGTCCGCACCCTGGAAACCGCCGCCCGCCATGCCCGCCCCGGCGAAAGCATCTCGCCCTGGATGGGCGACACCGACCTCTTCATCCTCCCCGGCTTCCAATTCCAGATCGTGGATGCCCTGGTGACCAATTTCCACCTCCCTCGCTCTACCCTGTTGATGCTGGTGAGCGCATTCGCCGGCCGCGAGCAAATCCTCCACGCTTACGAAGTCGCCAAAGCCCAGGGGTACCGATTTTTCTCCTTTGGCGACGCCATGCTGATCTTGTGAACCAAATTCTTATAGCAGTTTAATCTTCAGGGGGGAGATTGGGTGTATCCTGTAATTGAGAAATTTCTCACAACCAAATAAAGAATTTATCCACCAAAGGAGTTGAGCCATGAGCGCCAAAGATCGGTTGGAACAAACCAACGCCCTCATCGAGCGCCTGATGGAACAATACCCCAGCGAGACCAGGGCCTTTCTCCACTTCATGAAGGCCGCCCAAAGCGGGCCCGCGATGGACGCCAAACACAAGGAACTGGTCAACGTTGCGCTGGCAGTCGCCGCCCAGTGTGAATGGTGCATCGCATTGCACGTCAAAGGGGCACTGGATGCGGGCGCCACCCGTGACGAGGTCATGGAAGCCGCCTTCCAGGCCGTCCTGATGCACGGCGGTCCGGCTCTGATGTACCTCACCCCAGTGGTCGAGGCTCTCGACGCCTTCGAAGCCTGATTCCCCACCGGCCAATACGCCATCCTTC
>JALSPT010000210.1 GCA_026985785.1 Anaerolineales bacterium | reverse complement strand
GGCAGGGTGGGCGAAGAAGTAGTCCAGGTCGAGCACTTGCGGGTCGTAGCGGCTCCACAGGCCGTTCGGGCCGCGAAACGGGGGAATGCCGCTTTCCACCGAGATGCCCGCACCGGTGAAGGCCATTGCCCGCCGGGCGCGTCGGAGAGCCTCGGCAGCCCGTTGCAGGTCGTCTTCCCAGGTCATGGCATCTTCAAAGCGTGACGGGCTCGAAGCGCGCTGTGAAATGGCGCAGCAGTTTGGGCGCGTAGGTGAAGCGGTAGCCGGGCACCTTTTCGCCCAGGGCCAGCACCTCCGCGGCGCTTTCGGCCACCCAGTCCATGTGCGTCTGGGTGTACATGCGGCGAGGGATGGCAAGGCGCACCAGTTCCAGTTGGGGGTACACCATCTCGCCGGTGTCGGGGTCGGCGTGGGCGAACATCACCGAGCCGATTTCCACGCCCCGCACCGCGCCAGCGCGGTAGAGTTCCACCGCGAAGGCCTGGCCAGGGAAGTGGGCCTGGGGGATGTGCGGCAGGGCGCGTTTGGCGTCGATATAGACCGCGTGGCCGCCTGCCGGTTCCAGCACCGGCACGCCTAACGCCTTCAGCCGCTCGTTCAGATAGCGCACCTGGCCAATGCGGTAGGCGAGGTAGTCTTCCTGCAGGGCTTCGTAAAGCCCGACGGCCATCGCGTCCAGGTCGCGCCCCGCCAGGCCGCCGTAGGTGGGGAAGCCTTCCCGCAGGATGAGCGCGTTGGCGGCGCGGCGGTAGAGGTCTTCGTCGTTCATCGCCAGGAAGCCGCCGATGTTGACGATGGCGTCTTTCTTGGCGCTCATGGTCGCGCCGTCGGCGTAGGAGAACATCTCCTGGGCGATTTCCAGCGGCGTTTTGTCGGCGTAGCCCGGTTCGCGTTCTTTGATGAACCACGCATTTTCGGCGAAGCGGCAGGCGTCGATGAAGAAGGGGATGCCGAACTCGTGGTACACCTCGCTGACGGCGCGGATGTTGGCCATGCTCACCGGCTGGCCGCCGCCGCTGTTGTTGGTCACGGTGATCATCCCAAAGGGAATGTTTTCGGGGCCGGTTTCCTCGATGAACGCCCGCAGTTTGTCCACATCCAGGTTGCCCTTGAAGGGCGCTTGCAGCGCGGTGTCGTAGGCTTCGTCCACCACCAGGTTGACCGGGCGCCCGCCGCGGGCCAAAATGTTGGCCTCGGTGGTGTCGAAGTGCATGTTGGAAGGCACCGACTGGCCGGGCTTGAGCATGATTTCGGCCAAAATGCCCTCGGCAGCCCGCCCCTGGTGGGTGGGCACGAAAAAGCGGAAGCCCGTGATTTCCCGGATGGCTTTTTCCAGGTGGAAGAACGAGCGCGCCCCGGCATAAGATTCGTCGCCGGTCATCATGGCTGCCCACTGGTGCTGGCTCATCGCGCCGGTGCCGGAATCGGTCAGCAGGTCGATGAACACCTCGTCGGAGCGCAGGCCGAAGACGTTGTAGCCGGCGCGCTTCAGCGCGGCTTCCCGCTCGGCCTTGTTGGGCAGGCGGATGGGTTCCACCATTTTGATGCGGAAGGGCTCAGGGGGGTGTTGGGGCATGGAAAGCGTCTCCTTGGGGAAAGCGTATGCCTGGCCTGGCGCACCGTGCGGCAGGTCACAAGGCAGATGTTTCTATTTTGGGTGCAAGCAAATGTCGTAGAAGCACTTTTCAGGATCTCACTCCTCCCCCGCCGCCTACGGCGGCCTCCCCCTCCCCTCCCTTACTGAAGGGAGGGGAGGGGGGAAGGCGGAGGCTGTCCT
>JALSPT010000209.1 GCA_026985785.1 Anaerolineales bacterium | reverse complement strand
GCGGTTTCCACCGGCTGGCCGTCTTTGACCAGCGCCAGCACCTCGCCTTCCACCTCCAGGCTGCCGTAGGGGTCGTGGCGCACGCCTTCGGGCGGCAGTTTGCCCTCGGCCTGCAGGCGCTCGGCCAAGGCGCGGTAAGCCTCCACGTCGTCTTCTACCAGAGGGCCAAACGCCTTGCCCTTGCCGGAGGCCAGGCGGTGGGTTTCCATCGCGTGGTGGAAGCCGGTTTCGTCCACCTCAAAGCCGCGCTCGCGGGCGATGTCGCGGGTAATTTCCAACGGCAGGCCGTAGGTGGCGTAAAGTTGGAAAGCCGCTTCGCCGCCGATGACGCGCTGGCCCTCGGCTTCCAGCCGCGCCATCAGGTCTTCCAGGTGGGCGGTGCCTGCCTCCACGGTGCGGGCAAAGCGCTCTTCCTCCCGCGTGATGGTGTCCAGAATGGCCTGGCGGTGCTTGACGATTTCAGGGTACACATGGCCGAAACGCTCGATCACGGTCTCGGCGACCTGCGCCATGAAGGGCTTGGTGAAGCCGATTTTGCTGCCGAAACGGGCGGCGCGGCGGATGATCATGCGGCAAACGTAGTTGCGGCTTTCGTTGCCCGGCACCACGCCGTCGCCGATGAGGAAAGTGGCCGCGCGGGTGTGGTCGGCGACCACGCGGTAGGCGACCAGATGCTCGGCGCGCTGGGCGTCGCTGTGCCCCGCGAGGCGCTGGATGCGCGCCATGATGGGGGTGAACAGGTCGGTGTCGTAGGAATTGTCCACACCCTGCAAAATCATGGTGATGCGCTCCAGCCCCATGCCGGTATCCACGCCGGTGGCGGGCAGGGGCGTGCGGGTGCCGTCGGCGGCCTGGTTGAATTGCATGAACACCAGGTTCCAGATTTCCAGGAAGCGGTTGTCGGGGTTTTCGTCCAGGTGGTAGGCCAGTTCCTCGCCGTAGAGTGGGCCGCGTTCGGGGAAGAAGTCGTAGTGGATTTCGGAGGTCGGGCCGCAGGGGCCGACGTCGGCCATCTGCCAGAAATTGGTCTTGTCGCCCAGGCGGGCGACGCGCTCCGGCGGCACCCCCACTTCGTCCACCCAGATGCGGTAGGCCTCGTCGTCCGAGTGATGGATGGTGTAATACAGCCGTTGGGGGTCGAGGCCGTACACCTGGGTGAGCAGTTCGTAAGCCCAGGCGATGGCCTCGCGCTTGAAGTAATCGCCAAAGGAGAAATTGCCCAACATTTCAAAGAAGGTGTGGTGGCGTGGGCTGGGGCCGACGTTTTCCAGGTCGTTGTGCTTGCCGGAGACGCGCATACAACGCTGCACGGTGGTGGCGCGGGTGTAGGGGCGCTTGTCCAGGCCGAGGAAAACGTCCTTGAACTGCACCATCCCGGCGTTGGTGAACAGCAGGGTCTGGTCGCCGCCGGGCACCAAAGAAGAGGAAGGCACGATGGTGTGCCCTTTGGATTCGAAGAATTTGAGGAAGGCGTCGCGAATCTGGTCGCCGGTGAGTTTTTTCTCTGGCATGATGGGACCTCGCAAGAAGATGGGTGGGAGAAATTATACCTTACTCTTCGTCTCCAAGTGACGCCGAGGAAAGAGCATGGATTTCACACAATCACAAATTTTTCAGGCTCGACGAGAAATGGCAGGGCAGGCAATCCAAGAGCATGACCTTGGGCTGGTGTTTCTTCAGCCAGATTTTCATGGCGCCACGGGGTGCAAGCAAATGTCGTAGAAGCACTTTTCAGGATCTCACTCCTCCCCCGCCGCCTACGGCGGCCTCCCCCTCCCCTCCCTT
>JALSPT010000208.1 GCA_026985785.1 Anaerolineales bacterium | reverse complement strand
CTCAATACGGCGACGCCAGCGCGTCCACCGGGCAGCGGGAGAGGCACACGCCGCACTTGAAGCAGTTGTCTTCCACGATGGCAATCTTCTTGTTCTCGTCCAGGTAGAGGGCATCGTACACGCAACTGAGGACGCAGAAGTTACAGCCGGTGCATTTTTCGGGGATGAGGATGGGCGGCGCTTCCATGACGGGAACCTGCTGGCGCAGGGTCAGCCCTTGAATTTCGGCCACGGAAGCGTAACCGTGCTTGTCGAGCCATTTGTCCAACTGCTTCGCGATTTTGCCGAAGATGGCCGGGCCGCGGGTGATGGCCGCGGTGCAGATGCCCACGGCGCTGGCGCCCGCCATCAGGTATTCCACCACGTCGGTGCCCTTACTGATGCCGCCCACGCCGATGATGGGAACATCCACCACCTGGGCAATGTCGTACACCATCCGCAGGGCAATCGGTTTGAGCGCGGGGCCCGACATCCAGCCGTAGCCCTTGCCGCCCATCACCGGGCGCCCGCCGCGCTCGATGTCGATGCCAAAGGCCGGGCCGAAGGAGTTGGTGGCTACGATGCCATCCACGCCCGCTTCCACCGCCGCAATCGCCGCCGGTTGCGGCTCGCGGAAGGGGCTCATTTTCACCAATACCGGCACATCCAGCGCCTCCTTGGCCGCGCGGATGGCATCCTGCATCGGGCGCGGGTCGTCTTCGATGTAATGCGTGCTCAGTTCCACCGCATCGGCGAAAGGTTTGACTTTCGGCGCGAGTTGGGCGATCTCTTCGGCGGTATAACCCAGGCTGATGATGACCGGAATCCCTGCCTCGTCGGCCAGGCGGCGGATTTCAGGGAACTCCACTTCCAGCCAATGCTCCGGCGGCAATTCCGACCACAATTCGGTATTGAGAAAATAGTTCTTGAAATCCCACATATTGGGCACGGGCACATCGGCAGCCGTAACCGAGATGGTCTTGGTGACCAGCGCGCCCACGCCGCCTTCGATGCACGCTTTCGCCATTTTGGCGTCGCGCACCGGCGGCCCGGCGGCAGGCATGATCGGGTTACGCAAATTCCAACCAAACAAGCGAGTGGTCAGGTCAGCCATGAGAGCCTCCAGGTCAGGGTGTAGGGGTAACGGTGGATAGCGGCGTGGCCGAAACGAAAACCACGTCGGGGAAGCCAAGATTGAGGAACAAACGGGTGAGGTAGGCCTCGGCGTTCTGGCGCGCGGTGGTCAGGATGCCATCCTCCAACGCCGCCTTGCGAATTTCGTTTTCGGCAACCCGGCGAGCGGCGGTCTCCAGGTGGATATCGCCCCGCCGCAGCAAACCGGTGTCACGGTCGTAGACGTAGGATTTCTGGTTGTCAAGGGTGGCCACAAAAATCTCTGGCGCGGGCAGGCGAACGTAGAGCACCCCATCCTGCAGCCACAGGTCTTCGGGGCGCAACTTACCCAAGTCGACCCCCGCGATGACCACCCCGTGCGCCACGAAGAGCAGTTTGTCGCCGAAAAGAAAATCCAGTTTCTCCGGCCCCTCCTGGGCAGTGACGACTTTCTCGACAGTATATTGCACTGTCTCCAGGCGCGCGAGCGAGCGCACGTCGTGAATCACCGTTCGAGGGTCGGGGAGCACGGTAGGGGTCGGATGCAGTACCTCAGCAACCTGCGTATTGAGCACGGAAACAGGATGCAGCGCATTGGCGACCTGGGTATTTAAAGCGCGCATAGGCGCCATCACCTGCCCCACCGCGGAGCGGGTAATGCCCGTCACCCGATACGCCAACCACGCCAGAATCACCAATACCCCCAC
>JALSPT010000207.1 GCA_026985785.1 Anaerolineales bacterium | reverse complement strand
GCGCGCTGCGCCGTGGAAGGTAATACGCATGGGAAGCCTCCTCTTGGATGATGCCGGCCGTCAGAGGCAGGCGGGAAAGGGTCATGAAAGGTTAGCCGTGCTTCGTGTTGCTTTCATTGTAGCACGGCGAGGTTAACGCTGCGTCAGCGCGCCACAGCATCCACAAGAGATGGCGGACGGGCTGAAAACCGGCGGCTCGGAGGCCCTCCTCGGCAGCGCCGCGCGGCAGTTCGGCGCGCAACGGACGGCGGGTGAAGGTGCGCAGATGTGAGGTCAAAGTTACGATGGTCGCGGGGGCGGCGTCTGGCGGGGCGGCAAAAAGCACCGCGTCGGTGGGGGCGCCGGGGCGCGGCAACCAGACGGCGGTGGCTTGTAAGCGCCCTGCCTTTCGGACAATGCCCTGGCGAAAGGTCAGTGGATGGAGTAGCCGCCACCACCAGCCGCGCCAGGTGGGCGCCAGTGCCTGCTCTGCAGGCAGGGGGAGGTGCCACGCCCGTTCGGGGGGGTAAAGGGAGTGTAGCCATGCCAGTTGCCGCGCCCATTCTCTTCGCCGCACCAAGCCGCTGCGTACCTGGAAGCCGTCCAACGGCAATAAGTCGGGCGTCTGGCTGTCCCCCAATTGCCACAGCGTGACCGTCTCACAAGCCACGAAGCCCAAACGACGGTAAAGGGCGATGGCACCGTGGTTGTCGGTATCCACCTGCAGCCAAAGGCGTGATGCGCCCTGCTGGCGGGCATAGGCCAGGCTTTGCTGCATCAGCGCGTGGGCAATGCCGCGGCGGCGGTAAGCAGGCAGCACCGCGACGTTGACGATGAGGTATTGCTTGGGGGTGGTGTCGAGGGGGATCAGGCTGACGTTGCCGACAATGCGCCCCTTGCATTCCCACACAAAACCGTACACCGGCGCACCGGGAACTTCGCGCTGGCTATACCAGCGCTGGGCGCGGCGGCTGCGGGCGATGCGACGTAGCTGACGCAGGGCGGCGCGGCCATCTTCGTCCAGCCGCTCGGCAAAAGCCACGGCCAGCAAATCGGCGATTGGGTTGAGGTCGCGGCTCAGGTCAATCCAGCGCCCCTGGCCGCAATGGGGAGAGGTCTCCATGGCGTGAGGCCACCCTCATGGCATGAGTTAGAAGTAGTATATCGCGTTTGTCCCCCGGAAGGAAAGCGGTGTGGCTTGTGCGGGTGCACTCAAATGTTGTAGATAAGGCTATCGTATGGCCAGATCTCTCCCCACCCCCTGGCGGAGGCTGTCCTTCGTGAGGACAGCCTCCGCCTTCCCCCCTCCCCTCCCTTACTGAAGGGAGGGGAGGGGGAGGCCGCCGTAGGCGGCGGGGGAGGAGTGAGATCCTGAAAAGTGCTTCTACGACATTTGCTTGCACCCCGCTTGTGCTTTATCCCTTGCTGTGCCATCGCCCGTACAGGCGGTTGAACTCGGCCAGCCGCGCCCAGGCATCGTCGGGCAGCGGGGAAGCCATCCGCCAGGCCCAGTTGCCTTCGGCGCGGCCGGGGTAGTTCATCCGGGCTTCGTTCCCCAGACTGAGGACGTCCTGCACGGGCGCAACCGCCCACTGCGCCACCGAGCGCCAGGCGGCGCGTATCAAATCCCAGGCAATGTCACGGCCATCGGTGGCCAGGTAACGGCGGGCGAAGTCGCGCTCGGCTTCGGTGGCACGCTCCTGCCACCAGCCCACCGCGGTGTCGTTGTCGTGGGTGCCGGTGTAAACCACCCAGTTGGAACCGGCGTAGTTGTGCGGCAGAAAGGGGTTGCCAGGGCCGCTGTCGAAGGCAAACACCAGCAC
>JALSPT010000206.1 GCA_026985785.1 Anaerolineales bacterium | reverse complement strand
TGACCACGTAACGACGCCACGACGTAACGACGTAACGAAGTAACGAAGTGACGACGTCACCATGATCAGAAAACAGGATCTCCACCGCCTCGACGAGTACATCTGGGAACTGCCGGTCACCTTCCGCAAGAAGATGCAGGTGCCGGTGCGGTTGTTTGCCAGTGAGCGCCTGCTGGAGCACGCCTTGCAGGACGAGGCGCTGATGCAGGCGGTCAACATTTCCCGCGCGCTGCCGGGGTTGGTGGGGCATGTGGCGGTGATGCCCGACGTGCATCAGGGTTATGGCTTCCCCATTGGTGGCGTGGCGGCGACCCGCTGGCCGGACGGCGCGATCTCCCCCGGCGGGGTGGGCTACGACATCGGCTGCGGGGTGCGCCTGCTGGCTTCCCGCCTGACCTACAAGATGGTCGCACCATACCTCGACGAACTGGCGGACGCGCTGAACGCCCGCATTCCCAGCGGCGTGGGGCGGGGCGGCAGCGTCAAAGTGTCCAACGCCGACCTGGAGCAGGTGTGCCGCCGCGGCGTGCGCTGGGCGCTGGAGCACGGTTACGCCGTGCCGGAGGACCTGCGGCACATCGAAAGCGGGGGCGTGATGGCGGGCGCGGATTTCGGCAAGGTGAGCCCGCGGGCACGCGAGCGGGGGCGTCCGCAGTTGGGCACTTTGGGGGCGGGCAACCACTTCGTGGAGGTCGGCCTGGTGGACGCGGTTTTCGACGCAGACGCCGCGCAGGCGATGGGTTTGCAGGAAGGCCAGGTGACGCTGCTCATCCATACCGGCTCGCGCGGCTTTGGGCATCAGATTTGCTCGGATTACGTCCGGGCGCTGCAAAAGGAGCCGTATGTGCGCGCCCTGCCCGACCGCGACCTGGCGTATGCCCCTCTGAGCACCCGCCTGGGGCAGGATTACCTCGCCGCGATGCGCTGCGCGGCCAATTTTGCCTTCACCAACCGTCAGTTGATCACCCACCACGCCCGCGCGGCGTTCGAGCAGGTGCTGCGCGGGGTGTACGACCAGGACGTCTGGTGGCTGCGGGTGGTGTACGACCTGCACCACAACACGGCCAAGGTGGAAACCCACACCGTGGGCGGCAAGCGGGTGAAGGTGTGCGTGCACCGCAAGGGGGCGACGCGGGCGTTTGGGCCGGGGCACCCCGACCTGCCGCCGGAATACCGCCCGGTGGGGCAGCCGGTGCTGGTGCCGGGCAGCATGGGCACGGCGTCGTGGGTGCTGGTGGGGGCGGAGGGCAGCATGGCGCAGGCGTTTGGTTCCACCTGCCACGGGGCCGGGCGGATGATGAGCCGCGCCCAGGCCAAAAAGCGGGTGCGCGGCAGCGCCCTCCTGGAAGCCCTGGAAGCGGAGGGCATTCACGTCCGGGCGGGTTCCATGCGCGGCCTGGCCGAGGAAGCGCCCTTCGCGTACAAGGACGTGGATCTGGTGGTGGAAAGCGTGGTGGGGGCGGGGCTGGCGCGCAAAGTGGCGCGGCTGGTGCCGTTGGCGGTCATCAAGGGTTGAAGGGGTGGGAACTTTTTGGCCGCCGCTGGCGTTTAAAGGGTGGATGCTCTCAGACGCGTTTCCCAGGAGGTGAAGGATGTTGTGGCGCTGGTTGGCGTTGGTAAGCGTGGTCGTGGTGCTGACGGCTTGCGCTTCGGTTTCCCCCGAAGAGAAGTCCCTGCCCTCTCCCCCGCAGGCGACGGCCTCCCCAACGGAGGCTCAAGCAGAGCCTCAGGTGAGCACGCCGGCGCGGACGGGAACAGGCCAACCGCCGTTGACGGTTACGCCGCGGCCTTCCCCCGTAGGC
>JALSPT010000205.1 GCA_026985785.1 Anaerolineales bacterium | reverse complement strand
GTGTAAGGCGCAGCGACCGCAGCAACCTCAAAGCCCGCCTCGCGGGCGGCCTGAGCGGTGATAGGGCCAATGCAGACCGCCTTCGGGTTGCCAGGCAGGTGGAGGGGATCCAGCCCGGCCTGGTGCGCCAGGGCAACGAAGTTGTGCACCGTGGAGGGGCTGGTAAAAGTGAGGAAATCCACGCCGCGGCGCAGGGCCTCCACGCCCGCGGGGTCGGGCTGAGCGGGCAAGGTGTCGTACACCGGCACCTCGTGGGCCGAGCCTCCTGCCTGGCGAATCAGGTCGCGCAGGGCCGGGCGGGCCTGCCGCGCCCGCAGCAGCAACACCTGCTGGCCGCGCAGGTCGCCCAGGCCGGGCAAAATGGCCTCGGCGATGTATTCCTGAGGCACGAAGGCCGGCGTCACGCCCCGTTCGCGCAGGGCCTGAGCCGTTTTCGGCCCGATGGCCGCCACCCGCGCCTGCCGCAACGCCTCGACCGCGCCAACGGCCTCGGCGGCTTCCCACACCACCCGCACGCCGTTGACGCTGGTCAGCACCACCCAGGCGTAATCCGCCAGGCGCGCCAACGCCTCATCCAGCGCCGGGTTGGGGCGGATAGGCCGGATGGCAATGGTGGGGAAGCGCACCGGCTGAAAGCCGCGGGCTTCCAGCAACGCCGCCAGCGCCTCGGCCTGATGCGCCGGGCGGGTGATGAGGACAAGGGGAGAATTTTGGCGTATAATGGACATGATGCCATGGCCTTATGATGGCTCTACGGAGCATATCAAGTGCGAATTGTGTGGACAGCGTATCTCCAATATCGCGCCCGTCTCAGAAACTTCCAGTTAGACCACATAGAAGAAGTCCTCCGCTACAGCAACGAGCGCTACTACGACACTCGCAGCGGGCGTTTTGTGGCCATAGGCCGGTGCGGCAAACGGCTTTGTGCCATTCCGTACGAAATCTCTGATGAAGTCATTGTGCCCATCACTGTACACGCCACCTCACGCCCACAAATTCTGCAACGGTTACGCACTGGAAGGTATGTCCATGTCCAAGGTTAAAAAACCTCAATTGAGATACTTCGAAGAAGAGGATATCCTCTACCTGATGCTGGCAGAAGGGGAGGAAGTCAACAGCGTGGAAATTGCGCCCGATATCACAGCAGAGTTGAACGCAGAGGGCGAAATCATCGGGATAGAAATTCTGAATGCTGGCCGCTTCCTCCAGGAAGCCTTACTGGAAACCGTCCAAGCGAAGATCCTTGCTTTAGAATGAATATCAGTGAAAGATGCCCTTTTCAAGCAGGGAAGCCACGCCATGCACGTCCGCTAACCGTCACCTCTTAACCACCGCCGCGCGCCTTCGGCCAGGGCTTTTTCGGCCAATGCTGCGCCCAGGGCGCGCGGCGCATCACCCACGGCCTCACCGCGCCAGTGGCCGCGGCCATCGGCTGCCCCGACGAAGCCTCGCAGACGCAGCCGCCCATCAGGCAGCGCCTCGGCATAGGCCGCCACAGGCACCGCACAGCCGCCGCCCAGGGCTTCCAGGAAAGCCCGCTCGGCCTCGGTAGCGGCACGCGTGGGCGTGTGTTCGATGGCCGCCAGCAGGTGCAGGGTGGCCGCATCGTCGGCGCGGCATTGCACCGCCAGCGCGCCCTGCCCCGGCGCAGGCAGCATCACCTCCAGGGGGAGCCATTCGCTCACGTGCGCCGTCAACCCCAGCCGCACCAGCCCAGCCCCGGCCAGCACCACCGCGTCGTACCGGCCTTCCAGGGCCTTGCGGACGCGGGTGTCCACGTTGCCCCGCAGCGGGCGAATGCGCAAATCGGGGCGCACGGCCAGCA
>JALSPT010000204.1 GCA_026985785.1 Anaerolineales bacterium | reverse complement strand
AAAAGCAAGCGCCATGAGACTTTTCGCTCTCAAGCGCTCGCCAAGCATCTCTGCTCCGCTAATTTCTCGCATGTTGGGCTACATTATAACCACCATGCTTTCCAAAGGCAAGGTCTGGCGCAAAAAATGCCACCCGCTCACCGCCAACGCCCAAGCCCTCTTTCCCCATGCTATAATCGCACCATGGTGGTTTTCCTCAAACTGGGCGGCTCACTCATTACCGACAAAAATCACCCCTACACCGCCCGCCACGCGCAAATACAAGCCCTCAGCACGGCCATCGCCGAAGTCCTGCACGCCCGCCCCGACCTTCGCCTGCTGCTGGGGCACGGCTCGGGCTCCTTCGGCCATTGGGCAGCACGCCAAGGCAACATCCGCCACGGCATCCGACACCCCACCGACTGGCAACCCTTCGTGCGCATCGGCGCTGCCGCCCGCAGGCTCAACACCCTGGTGATGGATGCCCTGCTGGCAGCCGGGGTGCAGGCCGTAGCCATCCCGCCCTTGGCAACCCTCGTTGCCGAAAACGGGCACCCCTCCCAGGGCGAAACCGCCCCCCTGGAAGCGGCGCTACAAGCGGGGCTGGTGCCCGTGGTGTACGGGGACGTGGTCTTCGACCGCCGTCGCGGCGGGGTGATCCTCTCCACCGAAGAAGTGTTCGCTTTCCTCGTGCCGCGCCTGCGCCCCCAGCGGCTTCTCCTCGCGGGCGTGGAACCCGGCGTGTGCACTGACTACCCTCGCTGCCGCCAGGTTGTGCCCCAAATCACACCCGCCAGTTTGCCTACTCTGCTCCCCGCGCTGGGCGGCTCCTCCGGGGTCGACGTGACCGGTGGAATGCTTGCCAAAGTGCAGGCCACCGTCGCGCTGGTGCGCCAAAACCCCTACCTGGAAGCCCTTATCTTCGACGGGCGCTCCGCCGAAACGCTCCAGCAGGCGCTTTTGGGCGCTCGCCCAGGCACCCGCATCCTTGCCGATGACACCACCCACACCTGACATCCCCATCCTCTTTGCCGACGAGCACCTGCTGGTGATTGCCAAGCCCGCGGGCCTGCTCACCTTGCCCGACGGGTGGGATGCTATGCGTCCTCATGTGCGCGCCCTGTTGGAACCCGCGTGGGGGCGGTTGTGGATCGTCCACCGGCTGGACAAGGACACCAGCGGCGTGCTGCTGCTGGCCCGCAACGCCGAAGCCCATCGCCTCCTCAACGATCAGTTCGCCAAGCATGAAGCCCACAAAACCTACCATGCCATCGTGTTTGGGGAACCCACCTGGCGACAACAGACCGTGACGCTTCGACTGCGCCCCAATCGCGGGCGGCGCAAACGCACGGTGGTTGACCCGCGCGGCCAAGAAGCCCACACCGACTTCCGCGTGCTGCGGCGCTTTGGCGGCGCGTTCACGTGGGTCGAAGCACGCCCCCACACCGGTCGCCGCCACCAAATTCGGGCCCATCTCTTCGCCCTTGGGCATCCCATCGTCCACGACCCCCTCTACGGCCACGCCACCACCGACCACCCGCTGCCCATCCGCAGGCTCGCACTCCACGCCCGCCGTTTGGAATGCCGCCACCCCGTCACCGGCGAATGGCTGGGCATCACCGCCCCCCATCCGCCCGATTTCGCCGCCGCGCTGGATGACCTGGCCGCTTACGGCGCTCTGTACGCTGAAGAACCCTCCACCTGACCTCCAAACACAAAGGCCCCCGTGGAGGGGGGCCTTGCACGAGGAGTAAGGGGGAGGTCGCTCGCTTGGCCTCAGCCGAGGTATTCGCGCAGTTGACGGCGGATCTTGGGGTTACGCAAACGGCTGAGCGCCTGCGCCTCGATCTGGCGGACACGCTCCCGGGTAACGCCCATCTTGCGCCCCACTTCCTCCAGCGTGTACGCCTGGCCGTCCAGCAAACCGTAGCGCAATTGCAAAATGCGCACCTCGCGCGGCGGCAGGTTGCTGAGGATGGCGTCGAGGTGCTCGCGCAGGATATTGCGGGTAGCCGCCTCGTCGGGGGCAGGAGAATCCTTGTCCTCGATGAAATCACCCAAGACGGAATCTTCCTCGTCATCGGTAGGCATTTCCAGGGAAAGCGGACGCCGCGCCACCTTGAGCATGTATTCCACCTTCTTGGGCGGCACGCCCAGTTCTTCGGCTAACTCGTCGATGTTGGGGTTGCGCCCCAATTTCTGCGTTAGATGATGTTGCACCCGCAGCAGCTTGTTGATCTGGTCTCCCATGTGCACGGGCACGCGGATCGTGCGCCCCTGGTCGGCAATCGCCCGCGTGACCGCCTGGCGAATCCACCAGGTGGCATACGTGCTGAACTTGTGCCCCCGGCGGTAGTCGAACTTCTTGATGGCACGAATCAAGCCGATGTTGCCCTCCTGAATTAAGTCAAGGAAAGGCACACCCCGCCCCATGTACTTTTTCGCCACGCTGATGACCAGGCGAGAGTTTGCGGTAATCAAATGCTCGCGCGCCCGCCAGCCATCCTCGATCAAACGCCGCAGCTCCGCCCGCCGCTGGGGGTCATCCACGCCCAACGCCAGTTCCTGCCGCGCCGCCCGCCCGGCTTCGATCCGCTTGGCGAGGTCGACCTCTTCCTCGGCAGTCAACAGCGGAATGCGCCCCACCTCTTTGAGGTACAAGCCGATCATGTCGTCCGTATCAATGTTGGCGAGGTAATCCTCCTCGTCCATCTGCGGCGGGGTTTCTTCTTCCTCTTCGGCCTCACCCTCGATTTCTTCATCGGTGGGGGTCTCGACGATGTCGTCTTCCATGTAAGGAATGCCGGCGCTCAGCAAAGCCGCAAAAGCCTCTTCCAATTGGTCGACGTTCTGCTCGGCCTCCGGGAAAAACTGGAGGATGTCATCCAACGTCACATAACCCTTCTGCCGCCCTAAATCCACCAGGTGGGCAATCGGAGAATATTCTTCCTCCATTTCCACCAGCAGCAGTTCTTCCTCAATCATAGCGCCTTCACTCCAAACCTGAGATTTTGCCTCCCGCGCCAAAGAAGCACCGAGACGCGCTAAAACTGCGATTATACCATAACGCCGGCCTCCTTCTCGCAGCGGGAGAGCATTCGACAATTCCAGCATACAGCCTTTCCCGCCAAAAATCAAGCACCCGTCAAGGTTTTCGCAGATTTGTAATGTTTTTTTAACTTTCGCACCCTACTACACCCATACCGTTTTCATCTCCCTTCAAGCAGCCGGTGGTATACTTCCTGACGTCAACAACGCACAATTTCTGACCGGAGGATGCCATGAAACGCGATTTTCTTGCCATTGCCGACTACAGCCCCCGCGAACTGGAAGACATGCTGGAACTGGCCTTGCTTCTCAAACAAGAATGGAAAACAGGCGGCAACAAACCCATCCTGAAAGGCAAATCCCTGGGCATGATCTTCCAAAAGCCCAGTTTGCGCACCCGGGTCTCCTTTGAAATGGCGATGCAACATCTTGGCGGCTACGCCTTTTACCTCAGCCCGCAGGAAATCGGCCTGGGCAAACGAGAAGCCATTTCGGACGTCGCTCGCGTCCTCTCCGGCTATGTGGATGGCATCATGGCGCGCGTCTTTGCCCATGAACACGTCGTCGAACTTGCCCGCTGGGCCAGCGTGCCGGTCATCAACGGCCTGAGCGATTACAACCACCCCGCCCAGGCGTTTACCGACGCCTTCACCATTTACGAGCACTACGGCAAAGTTCGCGGCCTGAACGTCGCCTTCATCGGCGACGGCAACAACGTCGCCGTCTCCCTGATGCACATCGTGGCCAAACTGGGCGGCAACTTCACCTGGGCCGGCCCCGAGGGCTACGAGATGCCGCAAAGCGCCATCGCAGAAGCGCAAGCCTTTGCCGCCGAAAGCGGCAGCCAACTGCATTTCCTGCACGACCCGCACGAAGCCGTCAAAGACGCCGACGTCATCTACACCGACACTTGGGTCAGCATGGGCGAAGAGGCCGAAGCCGAAAAACGCCGCCAGGTCTTCCCGCCTTACCAGGTCAACGCGGCGCTGGTAGCGGAAGCCAAACCCGGCGTGATCGTGATGCACTGCCTGCCGGCGCACCGCGGCGAAGAAATCACCGACGAGGTGGCCGACGGCCCCCATTCCCTGCTCTTCCGCCAGGCACACAATCGGCTGCACGCCCAAAAAGCCATTCTGGCTCGCCTGCTTGGCGGGCTGTAATCTCTCCGGCCGCGGCGGGTGTCGCGGCCTTTTTTCGGCGCACGAAGGAGTGTTTCCATGAACATCTGCATCCCCAAAGAACGCCGTCCCTTCGAATATCGCGTCGGCCTCTCACCGCACCACGTCCATACCCTCACCCGCCACGGCCATACGGTGTACGTCGAGCACCAGGCCGGGCAAGGTGCAGGCTTTTCGGATGAGGACTACAGCCGCGCCGGCGCGCACATTGTGTATTCTCCCCACGAGATTTTTGGCCGCGCCGACTTGCTGGTGAAAGTGGGGCGCCCACTGCTGGAGGAGATCCACTGGCTCCCCTCCGGCGCAGTCGTGATGGGGCTACTCCACCTGGCAGCCGCGCGCCAAGACAAAATCGCCTACATGCTGGAAAACGACATCACCGCGGTAGCCCTGGAGCAGATCGAAACCGAAGACGGCGAACGACCGGTGCTCAAACCGATGAGCCGCATCGGGGGGCTGATGGCCGTCCAGGTGGCTGCCCGCCTGCTGCAAAACAACCACGGCGGCAAAGGTATCCTGCTGGGCGGCCTGCCGGGCGTGCCGCCGGCCGAGGTGGTGGTCATCGGCGCGGGCGTCGTGGGCACCTGCGCGACGCGTGGCTTTATCGGTTTGGGGGCGCACGTCACCGTGCTGGACATCAGCCAGCAAGCCCTCGAGCGCATCTTTGCCGCCTTCCCCCAAGTCGGCACCCTCCCCGCCACCCCCTACAACATTGCCCGTACCCTCACTTTTGCCGATGTCGTGGTGTGCAGCGTGCTCAAACCGGGCGCCCGCGCCCCACTGCTCATCACCCGCGACATGCTCAAAGCCATGAAGCCGCGGGCGCTGCTGATCGACGTCAGCATCGACCAGGGCGGCTGTGCAGCCACTTCGCGCCCTACCACCCACGACCGCCCCACTTACATCGAAGAAGGCGTCATCCACTACGCCGTCCCCAACATGCCCGGCGTGGTTGCCCGCACTGCCACCCACGCCTTTTCCACCGCCGCCCTGCCCTACATCCTGGCCATCGCCGACAAAGGCATCGCCCGCGCCATGGTCGAACTCCCCGCCCTGGCCCACGCCGTGAACACCTACAAGGGCGAACTGCGCAACCTGACCCTGCTCACGCCGCACCAGGAGAAATGACCCATGGACTGGAACAAAATTTACCGCTCCCGCATCGTGAGCGCCGAAGAGGCCGTCAGCGTGGTGAAATCGCACCAGCGGGTGTTCCTCACCGGCAATTGCTCCACGCCCCAGGTGCTGCTCAAGGCGCTGGTCAAACGCGCCCCCCAACTGGAAGACGTGGAAATCGCCCAGGCGCTCACCGTGGGCACGGCGGAATACGTCGCTCCCGAGATGGAAGGCCACCTGCGGGTCAACACCATGTTCATCAGCGACAATATCCGCAAAGCCGTGCAGGAAGGCCGCGCCGACTTCACCCCTGTGTTCCTCTCCGAATTCCCCCTGCTCTTCAAAAAAGGCATTTTGCCCGTCGACGTCGCCTTCGTCCACCTTTCCCCGCCCGACGAGCACGGTTTTTGCAGTTTCGGCGTCGAAGTAGGCTTGACCAAAACGGCAGCCGAATCGGCCAAGATCATCGTGGCCGAAATCAACCCCCAAATGCCGCGCACCTTGGGCGACGCCTTCATCCACGTCAGCCGCTTAGATTACATCGTGCCGGTGGATTATCCCCTGGTCGAGGTCAGCATGGCCGCCAAAGGCGACCCCGAAGTGGTGGAACGCATCGCCCAATACATTGCCGACCTGATCCCCGACGGCGCCACCATGCAAATGGGCATCGGCGCGGTGCCCGACGCCGTGCTGCGCTATCTGCACGACAAAAAAGACCTCGGCGTCCACACCGAACTGTTTTCCGATGGGGTGATGGACCTGGTCGAACGCGGCGTGCTCACCGGGGCACGCAAGACCCTGCATCCGGGCAAGATCATCGCAGGCTTCATCCTCGGCACCCACGCCCTCTACGAATGGGTGGACAACAACCCGATGATCGAACTCCACCCCACCGAATACGTCAACGACCCGTTCGTCATCGCCCAAAACGAGCGCATGGTCGCCATCAACTCGGCCATCGAAGTGGATCTCACCGGGCAGGTGTGCGCCGACAGCATCGGCCCCAAACTGTACAGCGGCGTGGGCGGCCAGTTGGACTTCATCTACGGCGCCTCGCGCGCCAAAGACGGCGTGCCCATCATCGCCCTGCCCAGCCTGGCCGTCACCCGCAGCGGCAAACGCTTCAGCCGCATCACCGCGATGCTCAAGCAAGGCGCGGGCGTGGTCACCACCCGCAACCACGTGCACTACGTCGTGACCGAATACGGCGTGGCCAACCTGTACGGCAAATCCATCCGCCAGCGGGCGAAGGAACTCATCGCCATCGCCCATCCCGATTTCCGCGACGAACTGACCTACCAGGCCAAGCAACTCAACTACATCTAATCTGCCTTTTTCCGAGGTCGCCATGCCTTTCGCCAACCACAGAAACGTCAAAATCGTCGCCACCGTTGGCCCGGCCAGCCGCGACGAAACCACCTTGCGGGCGCTCTTACTCGCGGGGGTGGACGTCGTGCGGCTGAACTTCTCCCACGGCAGCCACGAAGAGCACGCCGAGGTCATCGCGCGCGTCCGAAGGCTGAGCCACCGCATCGGCAAAGCCGTGGCCGTGCTGCAAGACCTGCAAGGCCCCAAAATTCGCGTCGGCCAACTGCCCAGCGAACCGCTGGAATTGCCCCAGGGCGCGGCGGTGGTGCTCTATCCCGAGCATCAACCGCCGCCGGAGGGAGGGGCCCTCGCCATCCCGGTGGATTTTCCCGAACTGCCCGAGGTCGCCCGCCCCGGCAAGCGCATTTTGCTGGACGACGGCCACCTCGAACTGGCAGTGGAAGCCGTCGAGGGGCACCTGGTGTACGCCAGCGTGACCCTGGGCGGACGGTTGACCTCGCACAAAGGCATCAACTTTCCGGGTGTGCCGCTGCCCATCAGCGGTTTCACCGAAAAGGACGAACGCGACCTCGCCTTCGGGCTGGCGCACGAGGTGGACGCCGTGGCCGTCTCGTTCGTGCGTAGCGCCGCCGACATCGCCCGCGTGCGCCAGGCCATCGCTCAAATGGCGCCCGACCGCCTGCACACCCCCATCATTGCCAAACTGGAACGCCCCGAGGCGCTGCACAACCTGCACGAAATCATCCACGCGGCGGACGGCGTGATGGTCGCCCGCGGCGATTTAGGGGTCGAACTGCCGCCTCAACGGGTGCCCATCGCCCAAAAAGAGATCATCACGATGGCCAACCACCACGCCAAACTGGTCATCACCGCCACGCAAATGCTGGATTCCATGATCCACGCGCCGCGCCCCACCCGCGCCGAAGCCTCGGACGTGGCCAACGCGGTGTTCGACGGCACCGATGCGGTCATGCTCTCCGCCGAAACCGCGGTGGGCGACTACCCGATCGAAGCGGTGCGGATGATGGACGCCATCGTGCGGGAAGCCGAGCAGCATTTCGGGCAATGGGGGCACGTCGCCGAAGTGGAAACCAGCGCCACCCGCGATGACGCCCGCTCGCTGACGCGGGCGGCTCGCGAACTGGCGCACGAACGCAATGTCGCCGCGGTGGCCGTGTTCACCCAAACCGGGCGCACCGCGATCCTGATGTCCAAAACCCGCCCGCGGGTGCCGATTTTCGCCTTCACCCCCGAAGAGCACACCTACCGCCGCCTGAGCATGTATTGGGGCGTGGTGCCGCAGCAGGTGCCCTTCGCCGACACGGTGGAAACCATGCTGGCCCACGTCGAAGCCGCGCTGCGCGCTTCGACCCCCATCGAAGCCGGGCAGCAGGTCGTGGTAATTTCGGGCTTCCCGGTCGGTGCCATGCGCCCACCCAATTTTGCGCTACTGCACACGATTGCGGAGAACGGGTA
>JALSPT010000203.1 GCA_026985785.1 Anaerolineales bacterium | reverse complement strand
GGTTAGGAGGGTTAGGGCGTTAGGAATGGCAAATTAGGAATTAGGAATTGCGAATTAAGGAACGCAATTCGCAATTTCGCAATTCGCAATTCTTTCATTCCGTACTCAGCCTCGCCGTTGCGCCGCCATCCACCACCAGGGGCTGGCCAGTCATGAACGACGATTGGCTTTCGTCGGCCAGGAAGTACACCGCGGCAGCGATTTCGGTGGGCTTGCCAATACGCCCGTTCACGGTGCGGCGGGCAAGTTCGGCCAGTTGGGCTTCCACCTCGGCGGCGGCAAGGTGGCCGCGGGCCAGACCGGCGCGCAGCATGGGCGTATCCACCGCCCCCGGCAGCACCGCGTTGACCCGGATGCCGTAGGGTGCCCATTCGATCGCCATCGCGCGGGTGAGCGCCAGCAGGCCGCCTTTGCTGGCCGCGTAGGCCGCGATGTTGGCCGAAGTGGCGATGGCGTGCACCGAGGCCACATGCACCACCGCTGCGCCTTCACCGGCAGCGGCTGCCGCCCGCAGCGCCGGAAACAGCGCCTTGCTCACCAGAAAGGCTGCCCGCAGGTTGACCGCCTGCACCGCGTCCCATTCCTCCACGCTGGTTTCCAGCAGGGGTTTGGCAATTTGCAGGGCGGCGTTGTTGACCACCGCGTGCAATTGGAGGAAGTCGGCGCGCAGGGCCGCGGCCGCGGCTTCGATGGCCGCCGGGGAAGCCAAGTCCACCTGCCGGTAGTGGGCGGCGGGAAAGTCGGCAGGGCGGGGGGCTTTGTCCCAGCCAATGACCGCCCAGCCGCGGGCAGCGAAATGGCGGACGATGGCCTGCCCAATGCCGCCTGCTGCGCCGGTGACCAGGGCCACCCGTTCAGCCACGGTTCCACCTCATCAGCCAGCGGGGCACACGGCGTTTGTATTCCCGATAAGCCTCGCCGAAGCGGGCTTCCAGTTCGCGCTCTTCCACCGCGACGATGTAAACATGCACCGCCAGCGTAATCAGGAGCACCATTCCCACCATGCTGGGCGAACCGACGCCCAGCGCCACCCCGAAATAATACGCCAGCACGCCGAGGTACATCGGATTGCGACTGCGGGCATAGGGGCCATCCACCAGCAGCGCCTGCGTGGGCACAAAGGGCGACGGCGTGCCCTGGCCGCGGCGGTAGTGCAGGTAGGCCACCCACGCGCCCAGAGAAAAGCCGAGGGCTGCCACCAGCACGCCGACGCCCATCCACAGCGGGCTGGAGAACACCGGCAACCCCAGCCACATGTCCAGCAGCGTGCCCAGCGCCACCAGCACAACCGGCGTGACCAGCCAGAAGGCAATCGCTCCACCTATCAGCACGGCCAGGCGGGCGAAGCGGCTGTGGGGCTTGCGTGCCTGTCGAAGCCAGAAATCAATCATGGTTCACTCCTCGGTTGCAGGCTTTCACGAAGGGTTGATAAATCTTCCGTGGGCAGCCCCAACCCTTCCAGCAGGTGCTGCAACGTGCTCCAGTGGATGCGTTCCCACGCGGTCGGGCTGCTGTTGGCGTTGTGGGGGGCTAACAGGACGTTGTCCATTCGTTTCAGCGGGCTGTCTTCCGGCAAAGGTTCCACCTCGAAGACATCCAGCGCCGCGCCGCGAATCTGGCCGCTTTGCAGCGCCTCGATGAGCGCGGCTTCATCCACCACCGGCCCGCGGGCGGTGTTGATCAGCACGGCGTTGGGCTTCATCAGCGCCAAAGTCTCGGCGTTGATGAGGTGGTAACTGGTGGGGTTGAGGTCGCAGTTCAGGCTGACGAAGTCGCTTTCCCGCAGCAGGCGCTCCAGAGGCACCATCTCGACGCCGTATTCGGTGAGGAAAACGTGGTCAACCT
>JALSPT010000202.1 GCA_026985785.1 Anaerolineales bacterium | reverse complement strand
GCAGCCCCAAACTGGGCAAACAGGCGCTCCTCAGCATCGAACGGCGCTTCACCGGTGGCATGGAGCAACGTCACGCGGGCGTGGGCATGCTCGGCCACGGTGAGCGCCACCCGCAGCGCCTCGGTGTCGTTGGGGCCGCCGCGCACAGGGAGGAGCACCTTTTCCACTGCCTCCCAAGGAATGGGGGGCGTCCCCAGGCGCGCCAGTACCAGATTGGCCGGTAAAGCATCCAGGTTGGGGCTTTCCAGCGCTGGGATGGCGGCGCTTGGCCACGGGATCAGCAAGGTGTCGGCCTTCTCCTGACGAGCGCGATCACAGAGCGCGTCCCAAATGTGCTGCGGATGGCGCGCCAGGGAATGGACGTACACGGCAGGCACTTCGTAGCGGCGGAGGTGTTCTGCCAGGTTTTCTCGCAAAGCGCTTAGAGCAGCCGCTGCGCTGCTGAGCGGCTCGTCGGGCGGTACGGCGTGTACCAGCAACACCACAATCTGCCCGCGGACGTGGTCGTGCGCCAGAATGTGCGCCAGCGGGAGCAGAAAATCGGCTTCTTCTGGCGAGGCGATCACGGCCAGGATGCGGGGCGAAGCGGGGGAAGTTGGGCGATGAGGGGTCATGGCAACCTCACTTTTCCAGGAGGGGAAGGATTTTCTCGTCTACGATCGCGTCCCAGGTAAACTGGCCGAGGACACGGCGGCGCAGGCGGTACGTCGGCTCAGCCTGCAAACGCGCGGCAATGCGGGCTGCGGCTTTGGCAGGGTCGCCTTGTGGGTCGAAGAGGGTAGCCAGTTCACCGGCGCTCTCGCGCACCGGTGGAATATCGGCGGCCAGCACCGGCAGCCGCAACAAACCCGCCTCCAGCACCGGCATCCCGAAGCCTTCTCGCAGGCTGGGGAAGAGCAGCGCGTCGGCCAAGGTGTAGAATTCGGCCAGCAGGTCATCGTCTACCAGCAACGGCTCGCCGTTTTCACCGTGTTCGTAGAGAAAATGCACGGCCTCTTCCAGGCCGAGTTCACGCCGCAGAGCGCGCAGTGTGTCCAGGTAGGTGACGTTCGAAGGGTTGTGAGGGCCCGGTGGGCCGGTGACGACCAGCATGGGATTGGGGAAGTGCGCCCGCAGGGCAGCGACGGTGCGGATGGCAAACTGGATGTTCTTCCGGCGGGTGATGCGCGCCGGCAAAAGCAGCAGCGGCTCGGCCTCCCACAAGCGGAGCGCTGCGGCCAAACGGCGAGCGGTTGGGCTGAGGCGCATCAGTTGCTCCGGCGCGACGCCCGGTGGTATCACAGTGATGCGGTCGGCAGGCAAGTCGAGCAGACGCGCCAGTTGCTCGCGGCGGTGTTCCGAGACGGTGACGTAGCGGGTATTTGGCCAGGGTGTGCGTAGCAAATCCCACGGAAAGCCAGGACGCAGGACGGGGATGTAGAGGGCGTCCAGCCAGGCGAAATCGTGGCACCAGCCGATGATGGGGTGACCGTTTGCGGCAAGGTCGTACAACGCTGCGGTGAGGGCCAGGTTTTTGTGCAAAGTGAGGGCGTTGTGCACGATGAGGGTGTCTTCTGGCGCAATGGCGGCTTGCAGGCGCTCGCGCAGGTGGGTGCGCAGCGCCTCGAAACGCGGGGTAGGACCGCGGTCGGTGAGTTCCTGCGCTATGGTCAGCACTTCAGGATGGCGCGAATCCACTTCGGGAATGGGCAAAAAGCGCACCCGAGGGTCGAACGATGCCCCCCGACCAGCAATGACCTGGACGCTGTAGCCTCGTTCGGCCAGCAAGCGGGCGTGATAAGCAATGGTGATCTCTACCCCACCGATGGTCGGCGGGCCGGCATAGTGCAGGATGTGGATCATGGAACACCTTCCCAGGCGAGATCAACAGCCAAAACGATGTTGTAACAGGTAAGCCAAATTGTGCTTCAGGGTGCGGAAGCCAAAATGCCGGCGGGCAATGGCGTAATTGCGCTCTGTCATCTCTTGTACTCGCGCCGGGTTGTGCAGCAAGGACCGCGCCGCCGCGACGGTGACATCGTCCACGAATTCCTCAAAGGCTATGACGTCAAAGCCCTTAGGCTGGATGTCGATGCGGAAGATGCCATAGGCGCTCATCACTAAGGGGCGGCGGTAGTAGATGGTTTCGAGGAACGCATTGCCAAAACCTTCGACGGCGGAAGGATAGGTCACCAGGTCGGCAGCTTGGTAGGCATCGCGCAGGGAAAAGATCGGCGCGCCATCAGGGGCAGTACCGCGACGATGGTTGAAGTGGCGGGCGGCAAAGCGGATATCTACCCCCAGCAATTGTGCCGTTTCGGCCAGGTAGCGCTGGTATGCGGTGCCTTCGTCGCCGCCCGCATGGGTGATGACCAGCACGGCGGGTTCTCCCAAACGGCGCACCAGTTCGATAGCGTGCTCGATGCGCTTGCGTGGCACAATGCGAGTTGGCTGAAGAATGAAGTGAGCATCCGACGGGATGTTCAATACAGTGCGCACCTGTGCTGTGACCTCGTCCGGCGGTGGCGGCGGGTCTTCGAAATCCATCACGTTGGGCACCACCACAGCGCTCAAACCGGTGCGCCAGGCCAGTTCGCGCGCCGCGTGCGAGTTGATGGTGACGTGCACAATCTGGTGGAAGGCGGGAGGGAAGGCGGCTCGCAGGAAATCATTGGCAGCAGAGCGAACATAGCGCGTGCGTTCCCACCAGAAGTCGTGATGATGGCCGATGACATACAGGTTGGGCGTTTCGGCAATCACCTCGGTGAGCGCCAGCCCTAAGGGGATATTGACCGGTAAGGAAAGGGCATTTTCGGCAATGAGCACCTGGATGCGAAAATCCTGGATGAAACGGCGGAGATGCGTTTTGAGGTGACGCCGCAGGCGATGGATGGCTGTCGTAACGCGAGGCGAGCGGTTGTATGTGTCAAATAAGGCTTCGGTCAATTCGCTTACAGCCGGATGGCGAAAGAAGGCTTCAGGCACCACCACGCTGCGTTCGGCGGGGCGGTCGCTTTCGCCGCTGAAGTAAAAGCATTCATGCCCCATCGCGCTGAGCACCTCAGCCCACTTGCCGATTTCCAACGAGACGCCATCCGTGCCTGCAATGCGGGTGGAAACGAAGCCGATCCGCAGTCGTTGAGGAGTGTCATCACACATGGTTCCCTCCCGTGCAAAAAGACCTGGCAGGCGGTTCCCTGCCAGGTCTGGGGATTATTCTTCCTCGAAAGGCACACCCAGGGAAGCCGGGGGCACCACCTGCATCCAGCGCAGAATTTTGCGTATGGTGCGGCGGGCGTCGGGCGGTAGCCCGGCCAACGTGCGGTCAACCCATTCAGCATTGCCGATGTTGACCAGGAGGAGGGTCAAAATCATTAACGGGAAGGGAGCGACCTGCAACACCTGGGAAGGCACATTGGGCAGATACGGCTGCAACACCAATCCCAGCCATTGCAGCAGGGCAAAGAAGTAAGCGCCTATCGCGCCGCGCACCGGATCCCAACCGCCGAAGATGGTCAACGCCAAGGCGATCCACCCGATGCCGTCCAGGCCGGAGATGGTGCCCTTCCAGCCGGCCTTGACGCTCAGCGAATACGTCGGCCCGGCCAACCCCACCAGCGCCCCACCCACGGCAGCGTAGATGTAGCGCAATTTGTTGACCGGTGCGCCGCGGGCGTAAGCCGCCTCCGGACGCTCGCCGATGGCCTGCAACGTCAATCCCGGTCGGGTGTGAAAAACCCACCACCACGCCACGCCGATGAGGATGAAACTCAGGTAGGTCAACGGATCCTGGTTGAAAAACAGGACGCCGATGACCGGAATCTTACTCAGCCCCGGAATGGGCAGACTCTGGACACGCGGCCCCTGAAGCCCCATGTAAGGGTTGCCAAGGAAGTAAGCAAGGTCGCGCGTCATCAAAGTGAGCACAAACCCGACGGCCACTTGAGATTGCTTGAGGGAAATGCTGGAAAAGGCCACCAGCAGCGCCACCGCCGCGCCGACCAAAACGCCCATTGCAAAGCCCAGCCAGATGCTGTGCATGCTCACCGCCACGGCGAAGGAAGCCATGGCCGCCAAGAGGATGGTGCCGTTGACCGAAAGGTTGATGATGCCGGCGCGCTCGGTGAGCGTTTCGCCCACGGTGGCGAAGACCACGGGGGCAGCGGCGAAGAGCACGCCCGCCAGGCCGATGATGATGTCGTGGCTACTCATGGCTGGCCTCCTCTACCTGGCGTCGTGCGAGGTGTCGTTGGCGTGCCCCACCCACCAGCAGGAAGGAGAGCACCAACGCCCCTTGAAGCACCCCGGAGAGCGACGAGTCCAGTTTGAGCATGATGGGGAGCTGGATGCTGCCGATATTGAGGAGGGCGAAGAAAAACGTCACCGGCGCCGCCCACAGCGGCTGGAAATTGATGAGCATGGAAACCATCAGCCCCAACCAGCCGTAGCCGCTGGAGATGGCCGGAATTAAGCGATGGTAGACTGCCGTGACCTGGACGGCGCCTGCTAATCCCGCGAAGAGGCCGGAGAGCAGGAAGGCGCTCATCATGTAGCGGGTGGTTGGAATGCCCAGGAGGTGGGCGGCACGGGGGTTCTTGCCTACGGCTTTGAGTTTCAGCCCAAAGTAAGTGCCCGAGAGGAGGAAATACACCACCGCGGCGCTCACCAGCCCGATGAGCAAGGCCCACAGGCTTAGGCGGGTATGCCCCAATGTGGGCAGCCACAGTTTTTCGGGAAATGGTTCGGTGCCGCTCATCGAGCCGATGCCGGGGCGCTTCCAGGGGCCGAAAATCAGCCACAGTGTCAGGGCAACAGCCACGAAATCCAGCCCCAAGCCGCCGAAGATCTCATTGACGCCACCGTACACCTTGAGCAGCCCCGCCAGCGCCGACCACAACGCGCCCCCTATTGCACCGGCAGCGATGGCCAAAATGATGATGAGCGCCGGCGTCATGGTGCTATCCTGCAACAGCCGCAGCACCCAGGTGGTGAAAATGCCGCCCAGCACGATTTGCCCTTCAATGCCGATGTTCCACAACCCGGCAGCAAAGGTCACCAGCAGGCCGGCAGTAGCCAACAGCAGGGGTACCCACGCCACCATGACATCGGTAATCTTGGTCCACGAGCCCAGAGAGCCTTTGAGGATGTACCAGTAGGCCGCTACCGGTGAAGCCCCGGCCAACACCAGCACCAGCGAGGTGAACAGCAAGGCCACCAGCACGGCCACGAGGACGTAAAGCATCTGGTTGAGGCGAGCGGTCATGGCTGCACCTCCGCGATGGGTTCGAAACCGCGCCCGCCGATAAGTTGCCCCAGTTCTTCGATGTTGGTCTCAGTGGCGGGGATGGGGTCGGAAACCTGGCCGCTGAAAAACACCAAAATGCGGTCGCTGTAGTGCAAAATTTCCTCCAGGTCGGACGACATGAAGAAGATGGCGGTGCGTTCTTCACGGCAGCGGCGCTTGAGGTTGTGCCACACCCAAATGGCCGATTCCAGATCCAGGCCGCGGGTGGGGTGCTCCATCAAGATCAGGCGCAAGCCGGGGCGTAGCAGGGCCAGTAAGGCGCGCTGCTGATTGCCGCCCGAAAGAGATTCTACAGTGGAGTGGGGGAGGCCACGGATGTTGAAGGTTTCGATGCGCTCGCGCGTGTGTTCAAGGGCAGCCTGGCGGTCGATGACCAGCCCTCGTTGCTCACCGGCGAGGATGAAATGCTCCAGCAGCGTCAGGGTCGGCACCAGCGCCTCTTCCAACCGGGCGGCAGGAACGTAGGCCACCCCTCGCCGCAGGAAATCGTGATATCCTTTGCCGGTCATGTCGTGGCCATCCAACCAAATCTTGCCTTCCACTGGCCGCTCCAAACCGGCACAGGCGCGCAAAAGATGACGCTGGCCGCTACCTTCCATCCCGGCCAGGCCAATCACCTCGCCTTCGTGAACTTCCAAATCGACGCCCTCTATCCTCAGGCGGGCGTCCTCCAATGCCAGGTTTTTGATCTGCAACACGGTCTTACCCAGCGGGGTGACCATGCGTTCACCTTTGGTAACCACTTTGCCGAACATCATGCGCACCAGGCCGTCCAAATCGTAAGGGGGTCCCATCTCCCCTACCAGTTTACCTGCCCGCAGCACCGCCACCCGGTCGCACAACTGGTTGACCTCTTCCAGTTTGTGCGTGACGAAAATCACCGTCTTTCCTTCCTTGGCCAAACGGTGCAGGGCGGCAAAGAGATTCTCTTTCTGTTGGGCGCTGATACCCGTGGTCGGCTCGTCGAAAATCAGCACCTGGGCTCCCAGCCAGAGCAGGCGGGCAATTTCCAATTGCTGGCGCTCACCCACGGTGAGCGAGCCGACATAGGCATCAGGGTCCAACGTAAACCCGAACTGTTCGGAGATGGTGCGCAAGGCCTGGCGTGCTTCGGTGCGCGGGAGGGTCAACCCTTTGGGATACCCCACCATGAAGTCATCCAGCACGCGCAGGGGGGGGAAATCCAAAGGATCCTGGTGAAGCATCCCAATGCCGTGGCGGATGGCGTCGGCGGGGAACTGCAGTTCCACCGGCTTTCCATCGATCAGGATTTCCCCAGCATCGGGATGGTAATAGCCAGAAAGAATTTTCATCAAAGTGCTCTTGCCTGCGCCGTTCTCCCCCAAAAGACCGAAAATGGTGCCAGATGGAATGGTCAGACTGATATCATCGTTGGCGTGGACAGGGCCGAAGTATTTGTGGATGTGGCGAAGTTCGATATCCATAGGGCTGGCCTGTTACGAGAGTGGGCGATGAAGCGGCGAAACGGCAAAACAGCGGGGGAAGCGGCTTCGCTTCCCCCGCGCGCGTGTGACGATACGGCCTACTGCTGTGGCACGCTTTGGCCTTCCATGCCTTCCAGCAGTTGCGGCAGGTACCAGATCTGCTGATCGGTAGCCTTTTCGCCGTCTTTCAGATACACGGTGCCGTCTTGCAGTTTGAGCGGGCCGGTCCACAGGTTGAGGCCATTGGCCAGTTCGTCGATGAAATTGGTCACGGCGTCGGAGGCTTCGTCGTTGAGGGCATCACCCTCTTTGAAGCCCACGGCAGAGGTGTCGGGATTGTTGATGTCTTTCCAATCGGGGCCTACCCACATGAACGTGGACTGCCACTTGCCGTTTTCGGCAGCCTGGATGAGTTTGAGGTAACTGGGGCCCCAGTTGAAATAAGGCACGCCCAGGCAGACATCGGGGGCTTCCTCGCAGGCATCGGCATAGTCATAAGGCACAGCGTACACTTTTTTGCCCTGGTCGTGGAACTTCTTGGCTTCCACCAGAGCTTCGGTGGTATCGATGCCGGACAACACGACGTCGTATCCACTGTTGAAGAAATCGTCGGCGACCTGGGTGGGGTCTGAGGTGACGCCAGGGATATTGAACCAAAAGCCGATCCAGGTCACCTTGAACTTGAGGTCTTTGGGGTCTTTGTTGCGATAGTGCTGCCAGCAATACTTGGCGCCCAAGTAAGCCGAGGAGGCCAGGCGACGGGTTTCGTCGTTGATGAGGGGGCCGAGGTAACCAATCTGGCCGGTCTCGGTCATCATGGCAGCTGCGCAACCGGCGATCATCTTGCCGTAGATCATCTTGCCCATGACGTTAGCCAGATTGGGCAACCCTTTGTAGTTTTTGCCCTCTTTCCAGGCATTGTCGCCCGAAGCATGGATGACGTAGATGTCAGGATGCTTTTGGGCAAATGTCAGTGCGGCGTCTTTCATGTCGTCGGAGTTGAAGATGATGAGTTTAGCGCCTTTGGAGACCAGGTCTTCTGCCAGTTGGTCCGGCGTGGTGCCGGGGCGGTCGGCAGGGTTGACCTTGTCCACATACAGCATTTTAGCCCCCAGTTTTTGTTCCACATACTGCCCGGCCTCGTAGTGTGCCTGGCTCCAGCCGTGGTCGTTATACGGCCCAACCAACAGCAAGCCGAACACGAAGGGCTTTTTTTGTTCCGGGGGGGCTTGGGTTGCCTCTTGCGTTTTGCCACAGGCGCTCAGCGCCATCGCAGCGACAATGAGAACGGCAAGCAACGTCCACCAGAAGCGTTTCATTTTGCTCCTCCTTGTTGTGCGGGAACGGACAAACAAACGATGGGACAGGAACAGCGTATTTCAGGCTGACAGTCTTGGAAAATCACCTCCTCGAGAGCAAAGATGGCCTTCTATATTGTACTCAAAAACCAGAAGAAAGCAAACGTCAGACCACGCTC
>JALSPT010000201.1 GCA_026985785.1 Anaerolineales bacterium | reverse complement strand
AAATCGGCCACCGGGTCCTCGGAAAGGCCATCGAGCAGGTGAATCAGCACCCGCGTGCGCTGGATGTGCCGCAAGAAGTCGTGCCCCAGGCCCACGCCCTGGTGGGCGCCTTCGATCAGGCCGGGGATGTCGGCCAGCACCAGGGTTTTGTCGACGTCCAGTTGGGCGACGCCCAGGTTGGGGGTGAGGGTGGTGAAGGGGTAAGGGGCAATTTTTGGCCTGGCGTTGGTGACGCGGCTGAGGAAGGTGGATTTACCGGCGTTGGGCACGCCCACCAGGCCGACGTCGGCAATGAGTTTGAGTTCCAGACGCAGGCGGCGTTCTTCGCCCGGCTCGCCCTTTTCGGCAATGCGGGGTACCCGGTTGCGGGAGGAGGCAAAATGGACGTTGCCGCGCCCGCCACGCCCGCCGCGGGCCACCACCAGGCGCTGCCCCGGCTCGGTGAGGTCGCCCAGCAGTTCGCCTGTTTCGGCATCGTACACCACCGTACCGGGGGGCACCGGCACCACCAGCGGCTCAGCCGATTTGCCGGTCATGCGCGCCGGGCCGCCGCGCCCGCCGTTCGCGGCGATGAATTTGCGCTGGTAACGGAAACGGGCCAGGGTGTTCAAGTGGGGATTGACCTCCAGCACGACGTCACCGCCGCGCCCCCCATCGCCGCCGTCGGGGCCACCTTTGGGAACGTATTTCTCGCGGCGAAAATGTACGATGCCATCGCCGCCTTTGCCCGAACGGACGTCAATCTCGGCCTGATCAATGAACTGGGTCATGGGGTTACTCGGTTTCCAGCGGGCGCACCGTCAGCCCCGGTTCGTCTTCCACCGAAAGGCGAAACCGATAGCCGACGCGCCCCAGGTGCACGATATCGCCTTCCTCCAGCCGGGCGCCTTCGGGCGAGACGGGGGCGTAATTGATCCACGTGCCTGCGGTAGAACGCTGGTCGGCGATGAAGAACGCGCCCTCGTCGGTGCGCCACAGCCTGGCGTGGAGAGGGTCGACGGAGGGATCGGGGACGACGAGGTCGGCCTGCGCTGCATCGGAGCCCAGGCGTACTTCGTCGTTGCGGATTTGCAACAACGGCAGTGTGCGCTCGGCCTCCGGTGTCAACGGCAGGGGAACGAGATAGGCCAACGGTTTGAGGGCGGCGGAGGGCCGGGAAGCCGCGCCACGTCGCGGCAGCCACCCCAACCAGCGCTCGCGCACCGCGGTGACGCGCCGGGCAGCGGGGGAGGGCAGGGCTTCCACGGCTTCGCGCTCGCGACGGGGACGATGCCGCCCGGCCATCACCAACACCGCCAGCAGCACCACGCCCGCCAACGCCACAATCGCCAAGGTCAGCGGCGTTCGATAGGCTGTCAGGGTGGTCATTACCCCTAATTTGGGTTGCGGCACGGAAACCTGCACCGTCACGGGTTGGCTGCGCGCGGTGAAGCCGTAGACGTCCTCGGCCTCGACCTGCAGAGTGTGTGCGCCGCCGTGGTCGTAAGCGCTCACATCCCAGGTCAAACGCTCATAGGGTGGCTCGGCGCGCACGTCGGCTGGTTGGCCATCGACCAGCAAGGCGACGCGGTTGAGGTCGCGGGGGTGCCCATCGGGGAAGGCCACACCCACTTGCAAGGTAACCTGGCGAGGACGGCGTGTGGCAGGATCGGTTTCGCCGGGCGGCAGCAGGCGCACGATCTGCTGCGGCGGGTCGAGCAGCGTCACTTCCGGCGGTTGCAGGGCGAATTGGAACTGCACCGCTTCGGGCTTCAATGTGTTCCCTTGCGGGGTGTGTAAAGTCACCGCCAAGGTGTGTTGGTCGCCTTTGATGGCCTCGCTGATGTAAGCCAGCCGATAGACATGCGTCAGGGGCTCGAAAAGGTCGTCCAGGACGGGGAG
>JALSPT010000200.1 GCA_026985785.1 Anaerolineales bacterium | reverse complement strand
TGGCAAAGTTGATGCCCACGGCTAAGGAGCCGGGCAGGCCGGGGCCGCGAGTCACGGCAATGGCATCCACCTCCGCGACGCTCAGGTGGGCTTCCCGCAGGGCCTGCTCGGCCACGGGCACCATGGCTAGAATGTGCTGCCGCGAGGCTACTTCGGGGAACACGCCGCCATAGCGGGCGTGGATCTCGATTTGGGAAGCCACCGCGTTGCTGAGCACGCGGTGGCCATCTTCCACCACCGCGGCCGCGGTTTCATCGCATGAGGTTTCAATGGCTAAAATCCGGGTCATGACCGCACTTCGCAATCCTCATTCGCAATTCGCAGTTTGCAATTCGCTATTGGGCTTTCACCGGCAGCACCAAATCGTGCGGGAACTCGGCCAGCACCTCGAAGCCGCCATCCGGGCGCGCCCAGACGGTATCTTCCAGGCGGCAGCCCAGGCCGCGCTCGGGGTAGTACAGGCCGGGTTCGATGGTGATGACCACGCCGGGTTCCAGGCGGTCGGTGTTGGTCTTGGTAGCGCGAAACCAGGGTGCTTCGTGGACGTCCAGTCCCAGGCCATGCCCCAGGCTGTGGACATAGCCTTCCTGCAAACCGGCCTGGCGGCAACTGGTGGGATGGCCTTGCGCCTCGAACAGTTCACAAGTACGGCGCTGCAGGTCGCGGCACAGGCCGCCAGGCTTCAGCGAAGCCATGATGCGCCGATAGACGCTCAGGACGTCTTCGTACAGCGCCCATGCCTCGTCGGGGGCATAACCTAAGCACCACGTGCGGGTAAAATCGTAGAAATAGCCGCCGCCCGCCTCGCAGGGGAAGATGTCGAACACGATGGGGACGCCCAGTTTGAGCGGCGCGGCATCGTCGCCGGTGCTGTGGGGCACGCCTGCGTCGCGCCCCTGGGCGAAGATGGTGCCTTCGGGGTTTTCCGCGCCCAATTCGGCCAGCCAGCGGTTGATGAGGCCCTTGACCTCGCCGATGGTCACCGGCTGGCCGTCGGCCTTGACCAGCAGGCCGTCTTTGCCGCGCTGGCTGGTGAGGAAGTCGGCCACGCGCCCAACCACCTCGGTGGTCACCTGCCCCATGCGGCGGATGCGGGCGATTTCCTCGTCGGATTTGGTGCGGCGGGCGGCCAGCAGCGCGTCGTGGGCGGCCTGGCCGTCGAGTTCCACTGCGGGCAGCAGGGTTTGGAGCGCCTGGAAAGCGCCATACCAGGGGCCGAAATCCACCCGTCCGGTGACGCCCAGCCGCCCGCGGGTGAAGCCTACGGCTTCCAGCACGGCCTTGAGGCGCAGGGCCTGGGCGCGGCTTTGGTCGCCCTGGGCGGCTTTCAGGTATTGCCCCCAGGGGAAATCGGTCAGGTTGCAGGCGGGAAGGCCGGTTTTGGCGGCTTCGTCGCGTTCCATCGGGTTGTAAAACAGCGTGGGCTTGCCGCCGCGCGGTTTGACCAGCAGCGCGCTGGTGAGATGCGCGCCGCCGGTGAGATAAGTCATCGCCGGGTTGTGCTGTGCCGGACCGATTACCAGCAGGGCATCCAGATGGTGGGCTTCCAGAAGAGCATCCAGATCGGTTTTCATGGTGGCTATCCCCGGGAGCGTTGGGCGTTAGAAAGGTTTTTTGCTTTGCTCGCCGGCGAGCAGGAGGGCTTCCAGCAATAAAAGGGCTGCTATTGGCAAGAGGGCGCTCCAGAGGGTGAGGATGCGTCCCATCTGGAGCCAGGTAAGGAAGCCGAGGTAGAAGCCGGCCCATAAACCTTCCCGCAGCACGGTGCGTTCACTTACCGCTTGCCGCAAGGGGAAACGGTGGTGAAGATAGGCGAAGAAAGGCATGGTCAGACCGGCGGCGGCGGCAACCAAGCAGAGAAAAAACGCCCACCGTGCCCATAGCACAGG
>JALSPT010000199.1 GCA_026985785.1 Anaerolineales bacterium | reverse complement strand
GGACGCCGCATTGTGGATGCCACCGTGGGCGGCAAACTGACCGTGTTCCCCAAAGTGGATTACGAGAGCCTGTTCTGATGCCTGCTGTGCGTTGGGAAACTTTGCGGCAGGAAGCCCAGGCGTTAGCAGCCTCTACCGGCCAGCCCGAGGCATTCCTCGCCCAATGGGAACATCTGCTCAGCCGCTATGCCGACCGCACTCGGCGGCATGGCCAGGGCGTTTCGCCGTTGCGCATACCGGCTTACCACCTCGCACCGGCCGTGCTGGCCACAGTATGGCAGGGGCTACGCCTACATTTAGAAAACCGCCCCGATCTCGTCTTCCCTTTGGCCGACGCCCTTTGGGCGCGCCCTGACCTGGAATCCCACTTGCTGGCCGCCCGTCTGTTGGGGATCGCGCCAGTCACTCCGCCTAACGAAGCGCTCCACCGTCTGCAAGACTGGCTTTCCTACGCCCCCGACCCCGCCGTGACGCAAGCCCTGCTTCGACACGCCACCCTTCGCCTTGCGGCTGAGGCGCCCCAGGCTTACCTGCGTGCCGTGGCCGATGGCCTTGCCCTGGCCGAAACCACGCCCCTGGCTTTGCAAATGCTCGTGCCGCTTCTTCAAAACCCTGATTTCGAGAACCTCCCCGCTGTGCTGCGTTACCTCACCCCGTTGCTCACTCCGCCCAACAAAGCCTGGCATCCTGAATTGACCGCGGTTCTCCGGGCAATGGCTCGGCGTTGGCCGGAGGAAATTACCCCCTACCTCCGCAATCTGTGGCAGAGCACCCCCTCTGACAACCTGGCGTGGCTCATCCGTCGGGTATTGGCGTGGCTGCCTCCTGCTCAGGCGGCTTCGTTGCGTGACCTCCTGCGTTGATCATGCTTTCCCCCCTCAACCTCACCCTGTTCATCACAGCCCTGGCTGCGATATTGCTTGTCAGTAACAAAGTGCGCGCCGACGTCGTTGGCTTGCTGGTGGCTCTTGTGTTGGGCTTCAGCGGTGTGCTCAGCGTCCAACAGGCGCTGGCCGGGTTCTCCAGTCCTGTGGTTTTTGTGTTGCTGTCCATTTTCGTGCTCACCCGCGGGCTGGAGGTAACAGGGGTCTCCTCTTTGTTAGGGCGGCGGCTGGCGAGGCTGGGCCGTGGCTCGGAAGGGCGGTTGGTCGCCGTGACCATGCTGGCCGCAGCGTTGCTTTCCTTATTTATGAACACCGTGGCCGCGGCAGCCGTGCTCCTTTCGCCGGTGCTGGCCATCACCCGACAGCGTGACGACGTCGCACCCTCGCGGGTGCTCATTCCCCTGGCTTATGGCACCCTGCTGGGTGGCACGGCGACCTTGCTGACGACCGCCAACCTGGTCACCAGTGCTTCGCTGACTGCCCACGGTTTGAAGCCCTATGGCCTGCTCGATTTCCTGCCTGTTGGCCTGCCGGTGACCTTTGTCGGCTTACTTTTTATGGCTCTCGTTGGGCGCCACTTGCTCCCCCGCCGCATCGGCAAACGCACCGCTGGCTCCGCATTTGCTGATTTGGTGGCCACTTATCGGCTGCAGGAGGAACTCCATGCCCTGGAAGTGCTTCCTCATTCGCCCCTCGTGGGACGCCCTGCCCGCAAGCCCGGCGTCGCGACCGATGTGGGGCTGACGCCGGTGGGGGTTTTGTTGGCTTCCGACGAGATTTTGCTGGCCCACCGCCTGCCGCCAGATTACACCCTCCAGCCCGGCGATGTGGTGGTGGTCTCCGGGCAGGTGCCGCCCGAGGCGCTGAGGACGCTGGGTCTCAAACCTCACCCAGCCGCCAACTTGTGCGAAGCCTTTCGCGAGCAAGCCACGTTGGTTGAACTTGCCCTCAACCCGCGTGGCGCGGCCATTGGCCAGACGCCGCAGGCGCTGCAACTTTATGCCCGCTATGGGCTTCGGGTGCTGGCCGTGTGGCGGGAAGGCAAAGTGCTGGACCAGCGGCTGTACGCCCTCCCCCTTCAGCCTGGCGATGCTTTGCTGGCGCTGCTTCCCCCTGCGGGATTGGAGCATTTGCGGGAAAGCGGCGACTTCCTCGTTGTGGATGTTTTCGGCAACCAGCAACAGCCCCTTACCTGGCGCAGCGTGGCCTCGGTGGTGCTGTTGCTGCTGGCGCTGGTACCCGCGGCACTGGGGTGGGCGCCCCTGGCGCTCACCACCCTTGGCGGCGCGATCGGCATGATGTTACTGCGTATCGTTCCGCCGGAGCAGGCTTACCGGACTGTTCCGTGGCGGGTGATCCTTCTCATTGGCGGCATGATCCCCCTGGGAACGGCCATGCGGCAGACCGGTGCTGCCGCCTTTCTCAGCCGGGCGGCGCTGGCGCCTTTGCATGCTGCACCTGGCTGGGTGGTTGCCGCTGCCTTTTTGTTGCTAACGGCTCTGCTGGCGCAAATTGCCAGTGGCCAGGTGGCCGCGTTGCTGCTGGCTCCTCTCGCCATCGCCGCTGCCGAGACCTACGGCCTGCCGCCGCGGGGCCTGGGTATGGCTGTCGCCGTTGGCGCGTCGTTTGCCTTTCTCCTGCCTACCGGCCACCCTGTCAATCTGCTGGTCATGGGCCCGGGCGATTACCAGCCTCGGGATTACTTCAAAGTAGGGTTGCCCCTGCTCCTGGTCGTCACGCCAGTCGCTGTGGCCGCATTGCAGTTTTTCTGGCTGCGGTAAAAGCGGCTGGTATAATGGCGCCACAATGAAACGCGGAACGCCTCTTGCTCGTTGGCTTGTCATTTTGCTCACCATGGTGGTGGCCGGTGTTTTGATGTGGTACAGCACCATGGAAGACAACTTCACCCTTCACGCCGGTGAAGTTGCCCCGCGCGATATTCTGGCCCCCTACACTCAAACCTATACCAGCAAGGTGTTGACCGAGCAACGCCAGGAGGCCGCTGCGCGAGCGGTTGCCAATGTGTACGCCCCGCCAGATACCAGCATCGGGCGTCGGCAATTGGAGCGCTTGCGGGCAGCGCTGACCTTCATTACCGCTATCCGCGCAGACCCTTATGCCACGCAGGAAGAAAAATTGCACGACCTGGGGGCTATCAAAGGACTTGATCTTTCGGCGGAGCAAAAACGCTACTTGCTTACCATGGATGAGGCTCGCTGGAAGGCCGTCCAGCAAGAAGCCTTGCGGGTGTTGGAAACGATGATGCGCGCGCCCATTCGAGAAGACCAGTTGGAGGAAGCGCGGCGCAATATTCCCGCATTTATCGACCTCACCATGCCCGACAAACAAGCCGCGTTGGTAGAACGGCTGGTGGCAGCCTACCTGGCCCCCAACAGCCTTTACAGCCCCGAGCTCACCGAGGCGGCGCGCCAAAAAGCCCGACAAGCCGTTCAGCCGGTCATACGGACTTTTCGGCGTGGTGAAACCATCGTGCAACGAGGGCAGGTGCTCACCCCCGCCGATATCGAAGCCTTGCAGCAATACGGCTTGCTGAGAGGTAGCACACCCTGGCAAAGTGTACTGGCACCCTTGCTTCTCACGCTGGCATCGGTGCTGTTGGTGGCGTTGTTTGTCGCGCTTTCTCGCCCGCTGCTGGCGCAAGATCTCACGGCGTTGCTCATCGTTTCTGGGGTAGGCGTGGTTTTCCTCGGTGGGGCACGCTTACTGGTTCAAGGGCACGCGATCTTGCCCTATCTTTACCCGTTGGCAGCCTATACCTTGTTGCTCTCTCTGCTGTTCGACGGCGAAACGGCCATGCTTCTCACCCTCCCTTTGCTGGCGCTGAGTTTTTACCATTTTCCCCGCGGCTTCGAACTGGTGATCTACCATGCTTTCCTGGCACTCAGTGGTATGGTATTGCTCAGCCGGGTGCAACGGATGCGGACGTTCTTCGGCGCGGCTGTGGGGATGGCTTTCATCGGCAGCATGGTTGTGCTGGCGTTACGTCTCGCCTCTCCCGATACCGACCTGGCGGGCGTTTTGACGCTTGTGGCAGGGGCAGTGTTTGCTGGGGCTGTGGCCTCGGCGCTGGCATTGGTCATGCACTATTTCTTTGCTCCCTGGCTGGGGCAGGTCACCCCCTTGCAACTGCTGGAGCTTTCGCGCCCCGACCATCCGCTGCTCCAACGCCTGCTGCACGATGCCCCCGGCACTTATCAACATAGCCTCCAGGTGGCCAACCTCGCCGAGCAGGCCGCTCGTGCCATCGGAGCCGACGCGTTGCTGGTGCGTGTGGGGGCGCTTTACCATGACGTGGGTAAAATGGTCGCCCCTCAGTATTTCATCGAAAACAAACCGCCTGGGGGTTCCAACCCCCACGATGCCCTTTCACCGTGGGAAAGCGCCCGGATTATCCTCAACCACGTCCCCGATGGCCTGGCGCTGGCGCAACAACATAACCTGCCCCAGGCCATCCGTAACTTCATCGCCGAACACCACGGCACCATGCTCACCCGCTACCAGTACGCCAAAGCCGTCGAACAGGCAGGCGATGAGCGCAAAGTGGATCCTGCCGATTTCCGCTATCCCGGTCCCATCCCCCAAAGCCGAGAGACCGCGCTGGTAATGTTGGCCGACGGTTGTGAAGCCCGGACTCGCGCTGAAAACCCCACCGATGAGCATGAGCTCCGCCGCATTGTACATGCCACCATCACCGAACGCATTCGTGAAGGCCAGTTGAGTGATGCCAACCTCACCTTGCGCGATCTGAAAATCATCGAAGATACCTTCGTCACGGCCCTGAAAGGGATGTATCATCCCCGCATTCGCTACCCGCAGGTGCCGAAACAGCGGGGGCAGGCCACCATCCCCCGCAGCGAAGCCGCGCAAGCCCTGATGGATGCCGTGGCCGCCGCTGAGGCCGGTGCCCAAAAAACCGCCGATGTACACGATTCATCTGACGATTGACCCTTCCTTTCGAGCGCAGATCGCCCCCCATACGCTCGAACAGGCTGCTGTGGTTGCTTTGCAGCAGCAGGGAGTGGCTTCTGCTGTGCTAAGTATCAAGGTGACCGATGACGAGGCTATCCGCCGCCTGAATGCTCGTTACCGTGGCGTGGATGCGCCCACGGATGTGTTGTCCTTCGAAGACGGCGCCCCCGACCCCGAAACGGGCATCCCTTACCTGGGCGACATCGCCATCTCGTATCCCCGTGCCGCTGCTCAGGCAGCCCAAAGCGGCCATCCTGTGGCATGGGAACTGTGTCTCTTGGTCGTCCACGGCGTGCTGCACCTGCTGGGGCACGACCACGCCACCCCTGCCGACAAAGCCCGCATGTGGGCAGCCCAGCGGGAAGTGCTGGAGAGCCTGGGTTGCCCTCTCTCGCCGCCGTGAGGCTGCTGTGAAAGACCGCTGGCGAGCGTTCGGCTATGCCCTGGCCGGGCTGGTACATTTGCTTCGCAGCCAACCCCATGCCCGGTTTCATCTCGCGGCGACCATGGTGGTGGTGACCGTGGGAGGATGGCTCGGCCTGTCGGCGCTTGGCTGGGGGTTGGTTGCCTTTGCGATTGGCCTGGTATGGGTTGCCGAGGCGCTCAACACGGCCATCGAAGAGACCGTCGATCTGGCTTCGCCAGCAGAGCACCCTAAGGCTAAGGCGGCGAAAGACGTCGCCGCGGCAGCCGTGCTTTTGGCCGCAGCCACCGCGGTGGCTATTGGGCTGCTGGTGCTTGGCCCGCCGCTGATCGCAAGGATGAGGTAACTTGGCCGCACAAAGGGCTCCATCGGTTCGCTATACTGCGGCAGGTGGGGTGGTGATTGCCCCCGATGGGCAGGTGCTGGTGCTGGAGCGCCCCGCTCGCGGCGAAGTGCGCCTTCCCAAAGGGCACGTCGAGGCCGGCGAAACGCCTCGCCAAGCCGCCCTGCGCGAGGTGGCCGAGGAAAGCGGCTTCCGCCACCTGCGTATCCTTGCCGATTTGGGCACGCAGCAGGTGGCGTTCGATTACCAGGGGCGCCATTACGAGCGCACCGAGCATTACTTTTTGATGCTGTCTCAGAACGCCGAGACGCCCGAAACGCCACCCGAAGCCCAATTCATTCCTCGCTGGCTGCCGTGGGAGGAAGCCGAGCGCGCCCTGACGTTCGAGGCCGAACGCCGTTGGCTGCGTCGCGCCCGCGCTTCGTTTGACATTTGAATGCCCGCATACCCTCTTGGAGGTTTCTCATGCCCCTTTCGTTCCGTTTTGGTACCGTCGGTACGCCCAAATCTGCGCCCAAAAAACCCGGTGGCAGCGTGGGAGCGGTCATCCGGCTGCGCGAACTCGGCCTCGACGCGCTGGAACTTGGCTGGGTGCGCGCCGTGCGGGTGAGCGAAAAGACCTGCGCGGCCATCAAGGCCGCGGCTGCCGAGCACGACGTTGCCCTAAGTGTGCATGCCCCCTATTTCATCAACCTGAACGCCGATGAGGCAGAATGGCCTAAATCCCGCAAGCGGTTGATGGACGCGGCCTATTACGGCCACCTGGCCGGCGCGACCGACATCGTGTTTCACCCCGGTTCGTACTTCCGCCGCCCGCCCGCCGAGGTGCTTCCCAAGGCCATCGCCCGCCTGGAAGCCGTCGTCGCCGACCTCGCCGAGATGGGCGTCGCGGTCACCCTGCGCCCCGAGACGATGGGCAAGAGCGCTGTCATCGGCTCGCTGGAAGATACGTTGGCCATGAGCCAGGCCGTGCCCGGCGTGCTGCCGTGCGTCGATTTCGCCCATCTGCACGCCCGCCCCGGCGATGGCAGCATGAATTCCTACGATGAATGGGCGCGGGTATTGGAGGCTTATGCCCAAGCCTTGGGTGAGGATGCCCTGCGCCGCTTGCACATTCACCTTTCGGGCATCGAGTACGGCCCCAAGGGAGAACGCAATCACCTGAAGTTTGAAAAAGCCGACCTGGATGTGGCCGCCATCTTTCGGGCGCTCAAGGATTTTGGCGCGGCGGGGCGCATTTTGTGCGAAAGCCCGGTGTTGGAGGAAGACGCCCTGCTGCTGAAACAATGGTGGCAGGAAGTCAGCGGCGAGGATGAGGGTTGAGATGCCTGGCGTGACGGTGCGGGTGCCTGCATCTTGTGGGAACGTGGGGCCGGGTTTCGACGTCCTCGGCTTGGCGCTGGATTTGTGGAACGAAGCGCATTTTCAGGCTACGGGGGCGGGGTGGCAAATTGTGGTAAAGGGGGAAGGTGAAGCCATCTTGCCGGGGGATGAGCGCAACCTGGTTTTGCGGGCTGCACGTCGGGTGTGGGAGGCGGTTGGCGCGCCACTTCCATCCGGTCTCCGGGTGAGGTGCCACAACGGCATCCCGTTACAATCGGGGCTGGGCTCCAGCGGCGCGGCGGCGCTGCTGGGCGTGCTGGGGGCCAATGCGCTGCTGGGCAACCCGCTCAGTCGGGAGGCGGTCTTTGTCCTGGCGGCTCAGGTCGAGGGGCACCCCGACAATGTGGCGCCTTCACTGTACGGCGGGCTGGTGGCCTCGGTGGCCGACGGAGAGGGGAACTGGCACGTGCGGCCATTGCCCATCGCCCCCGCGTGGCAGGGACGGCGTTGGTTGGCCGTGGCCGTGCCTCGTGTGGCGCTGAGTACGGCTGAATCGCGAGCGGTGTTGCCCCGGCAGGTCTCGCTGGAGGACGCGGTTTTCAACCTGGGGCACGCTTTGCTGGTGGCCGACGCCTTCCGCACAGGCGAGGTCGAAGCCTTGGCCGTGGCCTTTCAGGACCGGCTGCACCAGCCCTACCGGCTCCGGTTGGTGCCGGGGGCAGAGGCTGCGCTGGCAGCGGCGCGCCAGGCCGGTGCCGTGGCGGCAGGGCTTTCGGGGGCCGGGCCGGGTGTGATCGCCTTTGCCCCCCAGCACGATGACGCTGGCTTGATTGCTCAGGCCATGGTGGCCGCGTTTCGCCAGGCTGGCGTGGCTGCTCGCGGTTGGGCTGTGGCCATCGCGGGCGGTGCGCAGGTGGTGGTCAGCAAGGGGTGACTTCCACCCATTCCACCGTCCCGGTGAACACATCCAACAGCACGAACGTAGGCCGCCCGGTGAGTGCCCCTGCCAATTCGCCAGGGTTGAGCAATAGCGTGCGCCCCAACCGCGCTTCGTATGCCTGGTGGTCGTGGCCATAGCACACCAGATCGTGTTCCCCGGCGGCAGCCACCGCCCGCGCCACTTCGGGGTAATGGCTCATCGCCACACGAAAGCCGCCCAAATCGAAATCCGCGAATTCGCCGTGGATGTGAACGTTGCCCATCTGAGCAGCAATGGCGGCCAACATACGCCGGTCGCCGTCGTTGTTCCCCCAAACGATGTGCACCGGTTTGCCGCCTACGCCTTCCGCCAGCCGCTTGAGGGTGAAAGGGGCGCAAAAGTCGCCGCAATGTAGCACGGCATCGGCATGGTGCAAACGTTGCAACGCCTGCGTGAGGGTGTAGAGATTGTCGTGCGTGTCGCTCAAAATGGCCAGTTTCATGGTTGCCTCCAAGTGGAAGACGCTTTCTCGG
>JALSPT010000198.1 GCA_026985785.1 Anaerolineales bacterium | reverse complement strand
CGGGCTCGCCGTTCATGTACCACTTGCCATCTTTCATCTCCGCGCCCAAAGCCTTCATGCGGTCGGCGATCACCTGCTGGCCCTTTTCGGGGTTGTAGCGATACTTCGCCTCCAATGCCTTCATCGTGTCGATGATGTTGACGTACTCAGGCATGTTGGGCGAAAGCGCGGTGTACATCGGCGTCGCCAACCCACCCTGGATGTTCTTGGCCACGTATTCGCGGTCCAGCAGCCAGTGCAAGGCTTCGCGAATCTTCGGGTCATGGAAGGGGTTGAAGCCTTCTTTAAACTCGGTGGGGTTGACGTGGATGTCCACCATGCTACCGGTCGCCGTCTGAGCGGCTTCCAGGTCAGGGTTGCTCTTGACCTCTTTCAGCAGGTCGGGGTCAGTGAGCGTGTCGGCGTAGATATCCACATCGCCGGCCTTCAAGCGGGCAATCGCCTGCTCTTGGTCGAAGGTGGACACCACGACCTCATCCACCCACGCGCCAGTGTGCGGCTTGGGCGTGGGGGTCGGCGGAGGCGTCGTCGGCTTAGGCGCCTGCGTCGGGGCCTCGGTCTTCTGAGGCGCGGGGGTCGGTGTTGCTGCTTGACCGCAGGCCGTCAATACCATCGACGCCACGATCAATAGGGCAAACACCGTAAACCAAAAACGTTTACTCATCTTGCTCCTCCTGTTGGGGTTGAGTAGGATTGGAAACGAACAAGCGAAAGAAAAATGGCCTATTTCTCCGGTAGCATCACCTCCTTTCTGAGTAAAAATAGCACAAGAGCAGCCATTCGTCAAGCAGCAGTTTCACTACGGCGGTGGCAGCACTGTCCACGGGTTGATGAAGCCGCCCTTGTAACGCACCTCGAAGTGCAAGTGCGGGCCAGTCGAATTGCCCGTCGAGCCTCCCAGGCCAATCAATTGGCCCTGGAAGACGCTCTGGCCGCAATGGACGTTGACTTGGCTCAAATGAGCATACAGCGTCTGGTAGCCGTTGCCGTGGTCGATCATGATCATGTAGCCGTAACCCACGGTCGACCAGCCAGCAAACACCACCACACCCGAGTCGGCAGCGTAAATCGGCCCGCCAACCCAAATGCCCAGGTCCACGGCCAAGTGGCTGGGGCCATAATTGTTTCCTACCAGGCGATGCATCGGCGTCGGCCACACAAACGTCCCCGTGCCTACAGCACCAGTATAACCACCCGGGCACGCACCAGGACCTAAATAGCCCAACGAGACGCCGGCCTTGCCGCGCGGAATGGTCGGAATAACCCATTGGCGGAAAGGCCGTCGCCCACCAGGCACCATAACCCACTCCCCCGGTTTAACCTGGGGATTGAGCGGGTCAATGTGATTGCCCTCGAAATCCTTGATTGCTTGCGGGGTAGCATGAAACTTGCGCGCTACACTTTCAAATGTGTCGCCTTCCTTCCACTTGTAGTACACGCCATTTACCGGCGGAATCTTCAACTTTTGCCCCGGCGCGAGCATGTCGGGGTTGTCGCGCAACACACCGTAATTTGCCCACAACAGCGTCTCCGGCGTGATACCAAAACGGCGAGCAATGCCAAAGAGGGAATCGCCCTTTTGCACGGTGTAATCGATTACCTCCACCCGCGAGCGCGCAGGGATCACGGTGTGCAACAGAAAGGCGCGCGGCACCCCCTCCCGCTCTGATTTCTGCACCAACGGCGGCAACACCACGGGCACACTGCGTCCGCCGCTTGCACGGCCTGCCGGCTCGGCTGCCTTCACACCGTGCGACGGCAACCCAAACCACACCGCGGCAACCACCACCAGCAAAACGGTCATCACAGCGAATTGGCGCTGGTTTCGAGTCATGGTTATAACTCCTGATGCAGCGTTTCCAAAAACTCCATATTGTTGCGGGTCTTGCGCAAACGCTCCAAGATAGCCTCCGTCGCCATGGCAATATCCATCCCCGCACCATGCGGCGGCGGGGTGATCATCTGCTGGAACATACGACGCATCAGCCACACCCGTTGGGTGATGTCCGGCCCCAGCAACACCTCTTCGCGTCGCGTACCCGAGCGCTCGATGTCAATGGCGGGGAAGATACGGCGCTCCTGCAGCCGCCGGGAAAGGTGCAATTCCATGTTCCCCGTGCCCTTGAACTCTTCGTACACCACATCGTCGAGGCGCGAGCCCGTATCGACCAGACAGGTCGCGATAATGGTCAAAGAGCCGCCGTCTTCAATATTGCGCGCCGCGCCGAAGAATTGCTTCGGCGGATACAACGCCGAGGGGTCGATACCACCCGAAAGCGTGCGGCCAGAAGGAGTGACTACTAAATTGTAGGCTCGCGCCAGGCGGGTGATGGAATCAAGCAAAATGACCACATCGCGCCCGATTTCTACCAGGCGCTTGGCGCGCTCCAAGGCCACTTCCGCCACCCGGACGTGCTCGGTCACCGGTTCGTCGAACGTCGCGGCGATCACCTCGGCATCCACCGAGCGGTCCATATCCGTCACTTCCTCAGGACGCTCGCCGATGAGCGCAACCATCAAATGCACGTCGGGATAGCGCTGCGAGATGGCATTGGCAATCTGCTTGAGGATGGTCGTCTTGCCCGCCTTGGGCGGCGAGACGATTAAGCCACGCTGCCCACGCCCGATCGGTGCCACCAGATTGATCAACCGCGTCGCCAACGCATAACGGTCGGTCTCCAGGTCAAAACGCTCATCGGGGTAAATCGGCACCAAAGTTTCGAACCGTGGTCGGTTCAATGCCTCTTCCGGTGGCAAGCCGTTGATGCTCTCAATGCGGCTAAGGCCATAATAGCGCCCCGTCTCCCGCGGTGGGCGCACGTAGCCGATGATCAGGTCACCGTTCCGCAAATTGTAGCGCCGAATTTGAGGCGGCGAGACGTACACATCGTCTGGGCCGGCGCGGTAATGTTGTGTGCGGAGAAAGCCTACCCCTTCGTTCATAATCTCCAGCACGCCACCGCGAATTTCCAAGCCTTGCGCTTCGGCCTCGGCGCGGCGAATGGCGATCAAGAGCTCCTCTTTCTTCATCCGCCAAGCGCCCGAGATGCCCATCTCGCGCGCCTTTTGGCGCAACTCGGCCAATGAGTGTTTTTGCAGTTCCGAAATCTCCATGATGCCTTCCATGTCAGAATACACCACCCGCCGTCGCGGCCGATGGTTTCAACACCATCAAGAAAGCCCCTCGCGGCTTCTCGTCAAGCTCATCCAGTTGCATCATAAGAAAATAAGGGGGAATTTTAGACATCACACTTTGTGCTCACACCACCGCACATTGGCATTATAGCACGGGGGAAGGGGTTGTGCAAGCAAGAACGACATTTTCTGAGAAAGATTTAACTCCGCCCTCACACTTCCCTATGTTATCATTGCCCTATGTGCAGCGAAAAATACACTTTCGTCTTCCTGCGGCATGGCGAATCGGAAGGAAACGCCCGCCGCGTCCATCAGGGGCAAGCCGACTTCCCCCTGACTACCACGGGGCGCGCCCAGGCCCAACGCTTGGCCTCGGCGTGGGCAGCGAGCGGCGTCTCGTTCGACCACATTTTCTCCAGCCCCCTCCTGCGGGCTGCCGAAACGGCGCGCATCGTAGCCGAGGCTCTCGGCTTCCCCCGCGAGCGCATCACTTACGACCCCATCTGGCAAGAGCGCGACAAGGGACAACTCACCGGGCTGCCATTCGCAAGCACGCCGCCAGCGCAAACCTCCCCCTCACTTTACCAGCCCGTGGGCGAGAACGGCGAAAGCCTGTGGGAAGTGCACCAACGAGCCACGGAAGCCCTGCGCCGCCTACTTTCCCATCCGCCAGGGCAATACCTCATCGTCTCCCACGGCGGCATTCTCAACTTCGTGATCCACGCCATCTTGGGCATCCCTCCCCAACCCCATCAACACACCCCCAGTTTCCGCCTCCCCAACGCCGCCTACATCGCGTTCGCCTACTTCCCCGCCGTCCACCGCTGGCACGTCCTTGGCCTGTGCCATCGCGAGGCGGGGGGCTTCCCCTGCGTATAGGCTCCACTGGAAGGTCACATGGAATTTCTCATCATCGGCGCAGGCGCCATCGGCACGTACCTCGGCGTCAGTCTGGCACACGCCGGCCACGGGGTGACCTTTCTCGTCCGCCCCACCAGCGCAGCCATTCTGCAAAGCCACGGCCTCTCGCTGGTGCAAGAAAACGGCGAGCGCTGGCACCTCTCGCGACCGCGGCTGGCGACCTCCGCTGCCGAAGCGCTGCGCGCCGCGCCCCACGACCTGGCCATCCTGGCGCTGAAAACCTACCACCTTCCGACGCTGCTCCAAACCCTTGGCGATCTACGCGCCCAATTCCCTCCGCTGCTCTGCTTGCAGAATGGCGTCGAATCCGAAGCCACCCTGAGCGCCTTTTTTGGCCCAAACCGGGTGCTAAGTGGCACGGTCACGACAGCAGTAGCGCGCCGCCGCCCCGGCGAGGTCGCGGTGGCGCGCGCCCGCGGCGTGGGGTTGGACCAGGAACACCCCCTGGCCGCCGCGGTGGCAGCCGCGTTTGCCACCGCCGGGCTTCGCCCACGCCTTTACCCCAACGCCGCTGCCATGAAATGGTCCAAACTGCTGACCAACCTGCTGGGAAACGCAACCTCAGCCATCTTGGACATGCCCCCTGCCGCCATTTTTGCCCATCGCGGGCTGGCGCGCTTGGAAATCGCCCAGTTAAAGGAAGCCCTGGCCGTGATGGACGCCCTCGGCCTGCCGGTGGTCAATCTGCCCGGCGCATCCGTGCGTCCGCTGGCGTGGGGCATTCGCCATCTCCCCTTGGCCCTACTACAGCCGCTGCTGTACCGAGCGGTGAGCGGCGGGCGGGGTAACAAAATGCCCTCTTTCCACATCGATTTGCACAGCGGGCGCGGCCAAACCGAAGTGGATGCCCTCAACGGCGCGGTAGTGCGCTATGGCGAGCGGCTCGGCGTGCCCACGCCGGTCAACCGCCTGCTCACCGAAACCCTCCAGGCGCTTACCGCAGGCGAGATAGCGCCAGACGCCTTCCGCCACCACCCCGAGGCGCTGCTGGCGCTGTGGGCATGACCTTTTAGCCTACGCCGGATAACCGGGCACTTCGTGGTGCTCACGGCAACGGGCTTCGTACATTTCCGAAGCGCCCACAATCACCACGGGGTCATCGTAGCGCGCCGGTTGTCCATCGATCAACCGCTGCGAGCGGGTGGCGGGGAAACCACACACCACACAGATGGCCTGCAATTTGTCCACCCGATCAGCCTGCGCCAGCAAGGCCGGCATTGGGCCAAACGGCTCGCCCCGAAAATCCATGTCCAGCCCGGCGATGATAACCCGTATCCCGCGCTCGGCCAGACGCTGCACCACTGCCGTCACCTCGGGCGAGAAGAACTGCGCCTCGTCCAGCCCCACCACCGTGGTATCGTCGTCCAAATGCTCCCAGATCTGCCCAATATGCTCCAGCGGCACGGCCTCGAAAGCCATGCCGGCATGGGAGGCCACGGCCTCTTCTGCATAGCGTTTATCGAGGGACGGTTTGAAGACCTGCACCTTTTGGCGGGCGATCATCGCCCGGCGCAGCCGACGGATGAGTTCCTCCGTCTTGCCGCTGAACATCGGGCCGGTGATCACCTCCACTCGGCCTTGCAAATGACGCATGAAAACCTCCGGGGAGTTTAGGATAGGGGGGCTTAGAGGCGGGTAAGGTACGCGACCACGGCTTCCAGGGGCAAGACATCCGCCTCACCGTGGCGGGGTTTGATCTCCGCGCCGCCGCGCTTCAGGCTGCGCTTACCCACCGTCACCCGCCAGGGCAAACCGATGAGATCGGCATCGGCAAACTTCACGCCCGGGCTGGCCTTGCGGTCGTCGTACAGCACCGCCACACCTGCCGCTTTCAATTGACGGTACAACGTGTCGGCAGCCTCCTCACCACCCCGCAGGGCGATCAGGTGCACATCGTAGGGCGTCACCTGAGGCGGCCAGGCCAGGCCGTCTTCCCGCCGAGCAGCCTCCGCCAAAACCGTCAAAATAGCGTACCCATCGGCTTGCACGGCAGCCACGCCCATCGGCGCCGATTTACCTTCGCGAGTGAGGTAGGTCAAATCGTGCGCCAGCCCCTGCGAAACGATCAACGGCCAGGCTCTCCCAGGTTGCAACGGGGCACCACATCGCGGGCAAGGATTGCCCTCCTCGGCAGCCGCGATGTCGCCTACCACATCGGCTTGGAAATCACGCCCGTAGTTCACGCCGGTGAAGTGGTAACCGGAGCGGTTGGCTCCTGCCACCAGATTGGGGCTGCGGGGGATGAGGTCGTCCACCACCACCAGCGCGCCCTCGACGCCCACCGGCGAAGCATAGCCCGGCTCCGCGCCTATCTTGCGGATGTCCTCCTCCGCCGCGGCCTCAAGGCCGGTCACGCCCAGCAGGCGCGCCAATTTCGCCTCCGAGACCTGCATGTCGCCTCGCACGACGGCAAACACCAACCGAGGGGCCGCCTCACGGGTACGCAAAAATACGGCCTTGGCGGTGCGGCTTTCGGGCACCCCCAGGAACTCGGCCAGGGCGGCGATGGTGTTGGCGTGCGGGGTCTCCACAGGAGTCATGGGCTGGAGCGGCTCGGCGGCGGGTTCGGGCTTGCCCCGCCGCGCCCAGGCCGCCGGGGCAATGTAGCCACAGGCCGGGCAATGCAACGTTTCCTGGCCGCCAGCGGAGGCCACGAAAGTCACCGCCGCGGAAGCACCAGCAGCGGGCGCGCCTTCGCCACGCCGCACGGCCATGCCAAGCCTCGCCAGCGTCTCTTCCCATCGGGCATGCAACGCCGTGGCCCGCTCACGCGCTGCCGCGGGCGTTTCGGCCAACACGAGAACGCTCAACCGTTCGCCCGGTTGCCCCCACAGCAGGCGCGGCAACTGACGGTATGAGGCGACATGCGCCCCCAGCAGGGCGGCCTCGGCAGGCGGCAACCGCCAGGGCAAGGAGCCGCCGAGCCACGGCCAATCCACCTCCTGAGCAAGCGCACTTTCCCATCCAGCCGACAACAACGCCCACACACGGTCGCGCAACCTTACCCCCAGCGGTAGCCAGGCGTGCCCCGCCTCGCTCTCGTGAAGATAAGCCGCCCGCATCAGCCAATGGCGGCCATCCTCCGGCGGGAAGCGCCCCACCTGCCGCTGGGTTTGCCCGAACAGTTCACTCAAACGCATTACCGCTCCCCTCTGACGGCCATTCCAGAGAGCAAACAAGCCGCCGCCCGCTCACAACTCGTCGTCCCAAAAATCATCGTCTTCCAGCAAATCATCGTCATCCAAAAGGTCGTCGTCATCCAGCGGGTCGTCGTCCCATTCATCCAGCATCTCGGCCATCGGCTTGTAGGTCAAACATCCCTGGTCGGGGTCGATACTCACCTCGGCAGCCGTGCAATAGTGGTCATCCAGGAACACGCAGTCCTCATACGCACAGCGAATACGGGGCATGGCTTACGCCTCCTGAACAAGATGCGCTACGCATCGGGGGTTTCGTTGAGCAGGCGAATGATAGCCAAAACCAGCAAAAAAAGCAAGATAGTGGCCGAAAGCAAACAGTAGGGACAAAACGCGTGGATGACCTCTGCCTCCAGGTAGGTCAGGTATGCCGAATACAACACGCCGGCGAAAACCAGGCCAAACACCCCCCACGGCGCGTACACCCGCCCCAAAGGGTGGTGGCGCTCGAACCACAGCAGGAAAAGGATGGCCAGATAGGCCAGCGCCCCCAACAAAGCAATGGGCACGCCGTGGATCTCGGCGTATGGGCTGGTGTTGACCGTGTAGCAATCCCCCACTCCGGCGCACATGGCCTCGTGATGGGTAAATTTGAGCACGGTGAGATAAGTGGCATCGGCCAGCCCCAACAAGGCCAGCACCACCGAGGCAATATAGGCCTTGGTTTTCGGCACGGCTTGCATGGTCATGCAGCACCTCCAAGGTAAACGAAGTCTCCGGCGGCTATCCGGCGCGTTGGCGTGAAGCATCCAAGACGTTGGGCAAATTGGCCAACCGATTGAGCACGCGGCTGAGATGAGCAATATCTCGCACGGACAACACCAGGTCGACCGTCGCCTGTCCCGTGCGGTCAGACACTTTGACGCTCACATCCTCAATGCTGACGCCTTCATCGGCAATCACGGCGGTAATGTCCTTCATCAAACCCTCACGATCATACGCCCGCACCCGCACGGGCACGGCATAAGCGTGGCTGGGCACGCCCCACGACACTTGCACCAGCCGGCCTTTCTCCTGGACCCGCAAGATGTTAGGGCAATCCTGGCGATGGATTACTGCGCCGCGCCCGCGGGTGATATAGCCTACAATAGGGTCGCCTGGGGTGGGGTGACAGCATTTGGCCATGTGAATCAGCATCCCTTTCAACCCCATGATGGTGACCTCGTCACCGCCTTCTACCTTCGTTTCGCGAGGGCGAGTCGGCAAAAGGGGCTTTTGGCTTTCCTTTTCGACTTCTGCCAAGCGGTTGACAATCCGCGTCAGCGACACATCGCCGCACCCCACACCGACGTAAAAGTCCTCCACGGTGCGGTAGTTGAAATAATGCGCCAGGTTTTCCAGGTCGACGCTCTCCAAGCCCAGTCGCTTGAATTCCCTTTCGAGCACGGCCTTCCCGTGAGCCAGGTTTTGCTCGCGAGCCTGCTTTTTGAACCACTGCCGGATCTTGGCGCGCGCGCGTTGGGTTTTCACCAAACCAAGGTGCGGGTTGAGCCAATCGCGGCTTGGGCCACCGCGTCGCGCCGTGAGGATTTCGACCTGGTCGCCGGTCTTGAGTTTGTAACTCAGCGGCACCAGTTTGCCGTTCACCTTCGCCCCGCGGCAACGATGGCCAATTTCGGTATGGATGTGGTAAGCAAAATCGATGGGCGTCGCCCCCGCGGGCAAGTCAAGGATGTCCCCCCGCGGGGTAAAGACGTAAATGCGGTCATTGAAGACATCAGTCTTCATGCCATCGAGGAATTCCGATGCATCCGACACATCCTGCTGCCATTCCATCAACTGCCGCAGCCAGTTGACCTTGCGCTCGAATTCCTCGTCGATCACCCCATCACCTTCTTTGTAACGCCAATGCGCGGCAATGCCGTATTCGGCTTTGCGGTGCATCTCCTGGGTGCGGATCTGAATCTCCAGCACCTTGCCGTCCTCGAAAACCACCGCCGTGTGCAACGATTGGTAGGAATTGTCCTTTGGATTGGCAATGTAATCGTCGAATTCGCCAGGGATGGGTTTCCAGTGGGTATGCACCACACCCAACACGGTATAGCAGGTCGGCACATCGTCCACAATCACCCGCACCCCGCGAATATCGCTCAACGCCTCAAACGGCACCCCCTTACGCTGCATTTTGCGATAGATGGAGTAGATGTGCTTCGGGCGGCCAGAGATCTGTGCCCGAATACCGGCCTGAGATAGTACCTCACGGATGCGCGCAATCACCCGCTCCATTTCGCGCTCTCGCTCGGTGCGCCGCTCGGCCAGCTTGCGGGCGATCTCTTTGTAGGCTTCGGGGTCGACATAGCGGAAAGCGAGGTCCTCCAACTCCCATTTGATCTGCCAGATGCCCAACCGATTGGCCAAGGGGGCAAAGATATCCAGCGTCTGACGGGCAATACGGCGCTGCTTGCCCGGCGGCAGCGAAGCAAGCGTGCGCATATTGTGCAGACGGTCGGCCAGTTTGATGATCACCACGCGAATATCCTTGCTCATAGCCAGAAAAGTCTTGCGCAGTGATTCGTTCGTCAGCGCCCGCTTGCGTTGCCACTCCCTGAGGGAGCTCTCCGTATCCACATCATGCGCGTCCGCCGGGGAAACGCCGTCGGCCCGCGACACCCGCGGCAGGGAGACCAGTTTGGTGACCCCATCCACCAGCGAAGCCACTTCATCGCCGAAATCACGCCGAATGTCATCCAGAGTCAGATCGGTATCTTCGACGGTATCATGCAAAAGCCCCGCCGCGACGACTGCGGGGGGCATTCGCAATTCCACCAAAATTTCGGCCACCGCCAGACAATGGGTGACATAAGGCTCTCCCGAGGCGCGCTTCTGGCCCTCATGCACTTTAGCAGCCACCCGGTAGGCGCGCTCGACCAGCATCTTGTCGGCAACGGTGTAATAGGAAGGGAGACGCTCTAAAAGCCGTTCGATATCCATAAAGGTATCCACACGAGAACGGGTATAGTGGACAGACAAGCGGTATTATAGCGCATTTCGGTCACCACCGCGCGTTCTACGCATTGCAACTTCAAAACCGAAACCTTTTTCCATGATACAATTTGCAAAACTGCAACCATCCTGAAATAAACAGGTTCCAAAGCCCTTCAAAGCAATGTAGCGTTTTTTTGGGAAAATAAAGAATCTCGTCCCGGCCAAGGGCAAGGAGCCTGCTGCCTTTTGGGCAGATGCGAAACAAGACAGCGGCAAAGAAACAAATGGGCAACCTGGGCGCCATGCTCATCTGTGGAGCCAGTGGCGCAACCGGCCTCTCACATTCTCCGGAGGTGGGAGAATGGTTCATCTCCACAAGATTCGCGTCTCACAAAAGATGGCCATGGGGGCTATCATTGCAGGGCTTATCGTCAGCATGGTGATATTTTATGGCCTCGAACAGGCCTTGGCACAAGGGCAAGCCCTGGCCGATACGCCCAAACCCATGTGGCGTTACCACACGACTCATTCCGGCCACGCGCCTTACGCGGGGCCCAGCGCCAAACCTTCGCAGTTATGGCGTTTTGCCATTGCCAACCACACCGCCTATAGTTTTCCACTTTCACCCGCCATAGATACCGATGGCACCATCTACGTTGGCCTGAACGACACGCTCTACGCCGTCAACCCAGACGGCAACCAAAAGTGGGCCACGACGTTGGATGACGATAACGACCCTATCCGAAGCATCCCAGCGATAGACACCGATGGGGTGCTCTATGTTCCCGTCTGGGATCAAAGCAACAGCGACCCGGACATCTATGCTGTGCGAGCATCCGATGGCACCATCTTAGGATCGGTGAAGTGCAGCAAAAGCGGCTCCAAAGGCGGCCCACTGCTCCTTCAACGGGGAAACGAGGAAGTCCTTTACAACGGCTGCGGCAGTTCCCTCTATGCCTGGAAGATTCAAAAAACTACTTCTGGGGGACAGGTAAACAGCGTCACCTTCGATCCTTGGTGGAACGGAGGCGTGGGGACCGGGGGCAGCGTGTGGAGCTCTCCTGTTTACGACCCTGATGACGATCTCATCATCGTAGGCTCCAACTCCGGCAAGATCATCGCCGTCTCTGCCCAGGCCGCCACCTCGCCTCCCTCACCCACGTGGTCATACACGACCGGCGGGAAAGTCTATAGTTCCCCGGCCTACTGGAACGGCGTAATTTATGTAGGCTCGGAAGACCATTATCTCTACGCCCTCAATGCCGCCACCGGCGCGCTGAAGTGGCGCTACGATGCGGGCGTCCGGATTCACAGTTCGCCAGCAGTAGGTGAGGAAGGGGGCAAGGTCCGCATCTACTTCGCCAACAGAAGCAACAGCACCTCTTACCTTTTTGCCTTGGAAGATCAAGGGAGCGCTCCATCTCTGCTGTGGAAACGCGCGATAGGGAAAAACGTGCGGGCATCGCCCGTGGTAGACAAAGACGGTCACATTTTCATCACAAACCATTACGCCCAAATCTACGCTTTCGACCAAGACGGGAACCAATTATGGTTCATCAACCCCGGCGGAGACAACGCCGGCGACGTGGAAGGCGAAGTTGGGCTGGACGCGTGTGGCAATCTCTATGTAGTAGGCGGCAGTCCTGATGGGGGCAGTACCCCCGGATATCTGATTGCCTACGGTGATCATACCTGCCAGCCCACGCCCACACCCACACCCACGGCCACCTTCACGCCCACGCCGACGGCCACTCTCATGCCCATGCCCACACCCACCTTCACACCCACACCCACGGCCACCTTCACGCCTACGCCGACGGCGACCTTTACACCCACACCCACGGCCACCTTCACGCCTACACCGACGGCGACCTTTACACCCACACCCACGGCCACCTTCACGCCTACACCGACGGCGACCTTTACACCCACACCCACGGCCACCTTCACGCCCACGCCGACCAACACCCCCACACCGACGCCTACCCCTACACTTCCCCCCTTCGACCCGCCTCTGGGCACCAAAATAGGCTATAGCGGTGAGTGGCCGGTCGTCGAATGGCGTCAGGTGTGGCTCAACCCCAACACCACCAGCATGGCCGTCGCCATCCATGACCCCATCACCGCAGGCACACAATACCTCCCCGGATCCCTGACCTGCGAAGCCCGCGGCGTCTCCACAACAACGACCTGCACCTACGACAGCGCCTACAACCGCATCGTTTGGGAAGGCATCCTCGGCCCCGACCCTGGCGCCACCGATGAAGCCTCGGCAAACAACGAGGTCGTGATCACCTTCCAGGTAAAGGTACTTGCCCCCGACCTCAACCCTGTAGCGAACACCAGCCGTGCCTATTACGACGCAAACCGCGACGGTGTGGTGGATACCCGCTCGGACCCCAGCGTGACAGCCAGCGCCTCCGTCCATCCTCCCACCCTGCCCCGCACCGGCTTCCCCGCAGGGAAGGTCAGCGCGGTGCCCCAACGCCCCACAGCCTTTTCTTACCAAGACATGGGAGGGCTGTGGCTGGAAATCCCCAAATTAGGAGAACGACTGCGCATTGTCGGCGTGCCGCGAAGCACCCAGGCGGGGTGGAACCTCAACTGGCTGTGGAACGACGTCGGCTGGCTCGAAGGTACAGCCTTCCCTACCTGGCCGGGCAATGCAGTGCTTACCGCTCACAACTACCTACCCACCGGCTTGCCAGGCCCCTTTGCCCACCTCGTCCGCTTGCGATGGGGCGACCGCATCATCATCCACGCTTACGGATTACGCTACATTTACCAAGTTCGCGAAGTGCGTACCACCACCGCCCACGACCCCACCGTCCTCGCTCACAAAACAAAACCCTGGCTGACCCTGCTCACCTGCCAGGATTACGACGAGGCCTCCGGCACTTATCTCCATCGCGTGGTGGTCCAGGCTGTGTTGATCGCCGCATCGCCTGACCGATAACACCCCAAGCGTGCAACGTCGCGTGAAAAGCGGGCGCTGATATTCCTCAGCGCCCGTCGCATTCTATCCGCATAACCCACAGAAAAGGGCACCCCGTACCCAACACCTTCTCAAGGGTGCATGCGGATGTTGTAGAATGCCGTCAAGGATCTCACCCAACCCCCACCGCCTGCGGCAGTTTCCCCCTCCCCTCCCTTTTGTAAGGGAGGGGAGGGGACAGGCGGAGGCTCGCCTGGAGCGTTAGCGGAGGGCAAGCCTCCGCCAGGGGGAGGGGAGAGATCAAGCCTCGGAATGCCCTTTCTACAACATTTGAGTGCTCCCCCTTCGCAAAAGTGCGCCCAACCGCCGAACGCCCAATGATATAATCACCCCATGCCCGACATTCTCGGCTTCCAGGTCAAGCAGTACCATATCGAAACCCCAGTCTACCAGGGGCCGCTGGATCTGCTGTTGCATCTCATCGAGCGCGCCGAACTGGACATCACCAAAATCGCCCTCGCGCAGGTCACGGATCAATACCTCGCCCATCTGGCGGAGATGGACACCCACTCGCCAGAAGAAGTTTCGGCCTTTTTGGTCATTGCCGCCAAACTGGTGCAAATCAAATCCGAAGCCCTGTTGCCGCGTCCACCGGCTCGCGCAGAAGAAGAGGAAGATACCGGTGAAGCCCTCGTGCGACAGTTGCGAGCCTACCGGCGTTTCAAACAAGCCGCCGCGTGGCTGCGCGCCCGACAGGAGGCGGGATGGCACGCCTACACCCGCCTCTCGCCTGCTTCGACCGTCCCAGCCCCCCGCCTGGAACTACAAGATATCACCGTAGACGATCTGGCCGCAGCAGCGCGACGCGCCTTTGCCCTCCGCCCCAAACTGCCGCTGGGGGAGGTGATCACCCCACCCAAAGTTACCATCCGCCAGCGAGCGAGCGCTATTTTGCAGGCATTGGTGCGCCGCGGGCGGGCTACATTCTCCGCCCTCCTGGGGCACCGCCCCACCCGATTGGAAGCCGTGGTCACCTTCCTCGCCTTACTGGAACTGGTCAAACAACGCATCGTCCACGCCCACCAGGCCACCTTATTTGGCGACATCGAAATCCTTCCCGCCCGTGACGACCTCTCCGCCGAGATGAACATCTCCTCAGAATTCGGGGAATGACCTTCCTCCCCCTTTTATCATGCGCCACCATCCCTCTCACCTCCCTCCTATCACCACCTACTACCAGGCTCGCGCCGCCGACGCGGTGGTATGGCGGCCATGGGGCGAAAAAGCCCTGCGCGAAGCCGCCGCCAAGAAAAAGCCCATTTTCCTCAACATCGGTTACGCAGCCTGCTCGTGGTGCCAGCGAATGGCCTCGGAAGCCTTCCGCAACCCGGCCATCGCGGCTTACCTCAACCGCTATTTCATCCCCATCACGGTGGATCGCCACCAACGCCCCGACGTGGCCGCCGCTTACCAAATGCCCGTCGTCGCCATGACCGGCAAAACCGGCTGGCCGCTCAACGTTTTCCTCATACCCCAAGGCGGCCCTTACCACGGCGGTACCTATTTCCCACCGGTCGAAGGGGCATTGGGGATGCCATCCTTCCAGGACGTCCTCATCGAAGCCGCCCAAGCCTGGCAAAACGACCGCCAACGGGTGGAAGACATTGCCGCCGAAATGGCGCGCCAGATGGGCGAAGGACTGCGCCCCCTTTTCCAAACCAACCTGCCCTATCCCACCGACCCTACCGGCGAAGCATTGGCCGCCCTGGAACCCGACTTCGACGCCCAATATGGCGGCTTCGAGTCCGGCCCCAAGTTCCCCCAGGCGCTGCTGCTGCAATGGCTGCTGACCCGCGCCCACCATGGCGACAATCGCGCCCGCCAGATGGCGCTCACCACCTTGATCGGCATGGCGCGCGGTGGCATCTACGACCTCCTCGGCGGCGGCTTTCACCTTTACGCCGAAGACCGCCGTTGGCGGCAACCCCGCTTCGAAAAACCGCTGGCCCTCAATGCCCTGCTGGCGCGGGCCTACACCGCCGCCTACCGCCTCACCGGGCAGGCTGCTTTCCGGCGCGTAGCGGAAAGCACCCTCGACTTCATCCTCAGCACCCTCACGCTGCCCAACGGCCTGCTGGCCAGCGCCCAGAGCGGCGAAAACCCCCACGACGAGGGCGAAGGCCGCTTTTTCACCTGGACGGCGGACGAAGTGCGCGCCATCCTACCCGCCCCTCAGGCCGACCTCCTCATCGCGGCCTACGACCTGGCCGACGAGCCGCGCACATTACAGCGTGCCCTCACCGAGCAGACGCTAAGTGAACGCTTCGCGCTGACGCTGCAAGAAACCACTCGCCAACTGGAAGCCGCTCGCCAAAGCCTACGGGCGGCACGCGCACACCGCTTCCCTCCACCGATCGATGCCACTGTCATCACTTCCTGGAACGCGCTGGCCGTGCTCGCCCTGGCCGAGGCAGGCGCCGCCCTCCAGGCGCCGCGCTACACCCAGGCCGCCGTCCGCGTGGCTACCGCCCTCCGCCAACACCTGCACGACGGCCACAGCCTGAGCCGCGGTCAGCATGAAGACCAGCCCATCGCCGCGGGCTTTCTGGAAGATTACGCCGCCACCGCCCTGGCTTACCTCACGCTGCATCGGGTGCAAGCGCCACCACCAGCCCCAGCAGCCACTGAAACCGCCAACTCCCCCTGGCTATACGAAAGCCTTGCCCTGCTCGAAGCCCTACAAAACCGCTTCGCTGCCGACTGGGGTTACTACGACACCCTCCCCAGTGAGCACTTCTTCCCCTTTGGCCGTCCCCAGGAGATCCTCGACGGCGCAACGCCTTGCGGCAACGCCCTCACCGCTACCCTGCTGGCCGAACTCACCGTACTCACCGGTGAAAACGCCTTCCAAACCCAAACCGGCACTTTGCTCGACCGCATGGCGCCGCTTCTGGCTCGCCACCCCACCGCCTTCCCCCAATGGCTGCTGGCCTGGGAAATCCTCCACCCTCCCACCCCCTGAGGCAGGAGTTGTGCCCATGCCCTTCCCCCAACCCCGCCCCTTAGTCATCGGCATCGCCGGCGGCACCGGTTCGGGCAAGACCACCGTCGCCGAGGTCATCTTAGAGCGCGTCGGCGAAGAACACATCGCCTACCTCCCCCACGACGCTTACTACAAAGACAACAGCCACCTGCCCCCCGCCGAGCGCGCCAAAATCAATTACGACCACCCCGATTCGCTGGAAACCACCTTACTCATCGAACACCTCAAACGCCTGCGTGCCGGCCACGCCATCCAGCGCCCCGTCTACGACTTCACCACCCACAGCCGCACCGCAGAAACCGTCACCGTCGAGCCGCGTCCCATCATCATGGTGGAAGGCATCCTGATCTTCGCCGAGCCCGACCTGCGCCCGCTTTTCGACGTCAAAATCTTCGTCGACACCGACGCCGACATCCGCTTCATCCGCCGGTTAGTGCGGGACATCGAAGAGCGCGGTCGCACGATGGAATCGGTCGTTGCCCAATACCTCAGCACCGTGCGCCCGATGCACCTGGAATTCGTAGAACCCTCCAAGCGCTATGCCGACATCATCATCCCCGAAGGGGGGCTGAACGCCGTGGCCATGGACATGGTGGTCGCCCGCATCGAAGCTCTCTTGCGGGAGCGCGGCTACCAGGGATAATCCCCATGACGCCACCACCTCACCCCGCTGCTCCCAGGCAGCCAGAACGCTCCGGTCTGCGTCTGGTAGCGCTGGCGGTGGTTGTGGGACTGAGCATTGCCATCTACCTGAACCAAGAGGCCATTGCCGCCCTGAGCACCTGGGGTTATACCGGTGTGTTCCTCATCTCACTACTGAGCAACGCCACGGTGATCTTTCCCGCCCCCAGCCTGGTGCTTCCTTTTACCATGGGCGCCATACTCTCACCATGGCGCGTGGCGCTGGTAGCCGCCGCAGGCGCTGCCCTGGGCGAACTCACCGGTTACCTGGCTGGTTACAGCGGCCAAGCCCTCGTGGAGGATTACGAAACCTATCGGCGCATCCAGCGGTGGCTGCGAGGGCGCAAAGCCGCCATCACCGTCGCCGGGCTGGCCTTTTTGCCGCTTCCGTTGATGGACCTGGCAGGCATCGCTGCCGGGGCATTGCGGATGCCTGTGTGGCGCTTCCTGTGGTGGTGTTTCGCGGGCAAATTGCTCAAAATGCTCCTTGTCACTGCCCTCGGCGCACAATTACTCTAACCCCTTCCCCACCTCCATCGCTTCTCGGGGAGCCTTTCTATGCCCACATCCGCTTCCCTCGATCACTACCTGGAAACGCATCTTGACGAGAGCATCGCCGAACTCAGCCGCTTTTGCGCCCAGCCGAGCGTCGCGGCGCAGGGGCTGGGCATTGCCGAAGCCGCCGAAATGACGGCAGCCATGCTGCGGCAACGCGGCTTTCACACCGAAATCATTCCCACCGCCGGATCGCCAGTCGTCTTCGCCGAACGCAGCGGGCGCGACCCCAACAAAACCTTACTGTTCTACAACCATTACGACGTCCAGCCGCCGGAACCCCTTGAACTGTGGGAAACGCCGCCCTTCGAGCCGACCGTGCGCGATGGCAAACTGTACGCCCGCGGCGTCAGCGACGACAAAGGGCACTTCGTCAGCCGCCTGTTTGCGCTCGACGCCATGCTGGCCACCGAAGGTGACTTGCCGTGCAACGTCAAGTTCGTGGTCGAGGGCGAAGAGGAAATCGGCAGCATCCATTTGGAAGAGGTCATCCGCGAGCACGCTGTCCGTTTCGCCGCCGATGCCTGCATCTGGGAATTCGGTGGGGTGGATCATCGCGACATCCCTCAGCAAATCATGGGATTGCGCGGCATCTGCTATGTGGAAATGAAAGTGCAAACGGTCAACGCCGATACCCATTCCGGGCAGACCGGCGGTATCTTTCCCAACGCTGCCTGGCGGCTGGTATGGGCGCTCAACAGCCTCAAGGGCGCCGACGAGCGCATCCGCATTGCCGGCTTTTACGACGATGTACGCCCTCCCAGCGAGCGAGACCTGGAATTGTTAGCACAACTTCCTGACCCCGCCGCAGAATATCGCCGCCGATGGGGCGTCGAACACTTCGTCAAAGGCGTGCAAGGCGGGGTGGAACTTTGGAAAGCCGCCCTCTTCGACCCCACCTGCACCATCAGCGGCCTGACAGCAGGCTATCAGGGCCCCGGCAGCAAAACCGTCCTTCCGGCCCACGCGACCGCCAAAGTGGATTTCCGCCTGGTGCCCGACCAGTCGCCGGAAAGGGTACTCCAACTGTTGCGCGCCCATTTAGACGCCGCCGGGTTTGAAGACGTTGAGATCGTTTGCCTGAGCGGCGAACGGCCTGTAAAAATGCCGCCCGACGAACCTTTCATCGACCTGGTGGTAAAAACAGCGGAACCCGTGTACGGCACGCCGATGCAGAAAGTGCCTCTTAGTGGTGGATCGGGGCCTGGCTGGGCTTTCCACCACTACCTGGGCGTGCCCATTGCCACCGCCGGGATTGCCTACCCTGGCAGCAACATCCACGCCCCCAACGAAAACATCCGTCTCGACCTCTACCTCAAAGGCGCTCGCCATATTGCCCGCGTGCTGAAAGCCTTTGCCACAGCCTGACCTCATGCTGATCCCCCAACCATGTCCCTGCGCCTGAAACCCTCCATCCCTCACCGCGACTTCAACTGGCGACACGACCTGGGCCTGCGGATGCTGGTGCTTTACGTCGCCTTCGTGCTGCCGGTCATTGGGATGGCGCTCTATTTCGAGCGCGTCGCAGCGCAGCGGCTACGCGCCGATGTGGAAAACGCCGACCTTTCGCTGGCACGCGCCATTGCCGAAGAGACCAATCTCTCCCTTGGCAGTTTCCTGGGGGCGGCGCAGGCCCTGGGAGAAGAACCGGCCATCCTGCACGCCGACATGAAGAGAATGCAGGCCCTCTTTTCCGTGCTGGCCCATAGCCGCCCAGAGGTCAACCTGGTTTACCGCCTCAACAGCCAGGGGATGATGCTCTACCATTATTCCCCCACACCCATCAAGCACTCCACCATCGGCGTCAACTTTAGCTTTCGGGATTACTTCAAGCGCGCCAAAACCACCCGCTTGCCCTTTTTCTCCCATGGGCGCATTTCTCCCACCACCGGCCAACCTGTGGTGACCGCGGTGATGCCCCTGTGGAACGCCAACGGCGAATTCATCGGCATTCTGGGCATCAACATCCGCCTCGAAGCCCTCAGCCTGGCACTCCAACGCATCGCCCAAAGCCACCGCCCAGACGAGCACTTCCTCATCTTTGTGACCGACGATGTCGGCAAAGTCATCGCGACCTCCGAAACCTCATCGGCAGCCAACAGCCCACCTCCCGACCTGCTGACCGCCGTGGGCGACCTTTCCCCCGATCTGGGGAGGGTGCTTTATTCCGGCACCGGCCACACTGTGCTCACTTCCCTCCATGGGCAAGCCATGCTCTTCACCGTGGCTTCGCTGCCCTCCGTGCACTGGCACGTCCTGGTGGGGCGCTCGGCGTCCAGCGCCTTTACCACGGCGGAAAACTTTCGCCGCGCCATTCACCTCGCGCTGCTGGTGGTGGTGGGCACAGGCGTGCTGTTCTGGCTGGCGCTGATGTGGCAAATCCTGCGCCCGCTGGAAGAAATGGCCGCCTACAGTCGCAGCATCGGCGAAGAAGGCCCCCACCCAGGCGAGAAACGGCTCGCCATCCAGCGGTTAGGCTACCGCCCCGACCAGGTAGGCCATCTTGCCCGCACCCTGCTGCGGATGGAAGCCGACATCGCAGCGCGGATGCAAGAGCTCCACACCCTGCTGGAAACCAGCACCGCGGTGGCCTCTACCCTGGATTCGGCCACCGTATTGCGGCGAATTTTAGAGCAGGTCGAGCGCCTCTTGGGCACCCACAAATGCGCCATCATCGCATGGGACGAGGAGCGGCAAGCCTTCGTCGTCCGCGCCAGCCTGGGGCTCTCGGAACAATACGCCCAGCGGCTGGTCATTGCTCGCGACGAGTTCAATTCGCTCACGCTGCGTGCCATCCGCACCGGTCAACCGCTCCAAATCAGCGATACCGAAAGCGACCCCACGGCCACTGCCATTCGGCCTCGCGCCCGGGCCGAAGGCTATCGCGCCGTGCTGGCCGTGCCCCTCCCCACACAACACACCCCACCAGCAGCCCTGGTGGTGTACTACCCAGAACCCCACACCTTCACCCGCCGAGAGATCGACTTGCTGACGTCGTTCGCCAATCACGCCGCGATGGCCATCGAAAACGCGGCCCTCTTTGCCCGCTCCGACGCTCGCCTGCAAGAGCAAACCCGCCGCTTGGAGGCCCTAATTCAGTCCATGGGCGACGCCCTGCTGTTAGAAGATCACCAAGGGCGCGTGCTCTATGCCAACCGCCGCATGGCCGCCCTGGCCGACCTGAACGCCGACGAAATGACGGGGGTAGAAGTTGGACGCATCCTCCGCCGTATCTTGGCCCACGCGCCAGACCCCACCGCCGCCCAGGCCGCCGTCAGCCGCGCCATTGAAGAAGGGATGGCCGAAATTACCCTGCAACAACACGGGCGCTTGGCCTCGTGGCTGATGCACGTATTCTCCGTAACGGACGCCCAAGGCATCCCCATCGGACGCGGCCAAATCTGGAAAGACATCACCGAGAGCCGCGAAGTCGATCGCATGAAAGCCAGCCTGATCTCCATCGTGTCTCACGAATTGCGCACCCCACTGGCTGCCATTAAGGGCTACGCCTCCACCCTGCTGGCCGACGACGTGGAATGGGACCCCGAAAGCCAGCGCGAATTCTTGCAAACCATCTCCGACGAAACCGACCGCTTGAGCGCGCTGGTCAGCGACCTGTTGGATCTTTCTCGCATCGAGGGCGGTAGCCTGAAAGTCGAACGCGAGCCCATTGACCTGGCCGAAATCATCGCCGAAGCCGCCCAAAACGCCCACCCCTCGCCCGGCAAGTACCTCGAAGTCCATCTGCCGAACGATCTGCCCACCGTGTACGCCGATGGACGCCAAATCGGCGTGGTGATTCGCAACCTCATAGAAAACGCCGTCAAATACGGCGGCGAGGGCTCGCCCGTGCGCGTCAGCGTGGCCGTGGAAAGCGACGCCGTGGTGGTGCGGGTCGAAGACGAAGGCCCGGGCATTCCCGCCGAACACGTGCCTTACATCTTTGAAAGTTTTTATCGGGTAGAGAGCGGCCTCACCCAACAGGCCTCGGGCGCCGGGCTGGGGCTGGCCATCTGCCGCGGGTTCGTCGAAGCCCACGGCGGCAAGATCTGGGTAGAGCCCCGGGCCAAAGGCGCTTGCTTGGCCTTTTCCCTACCCCTTCTCCGCCCCTCAAACGAAGAATCCTCACCGTAGGAGGTCACCATGCACACCCTACGCGATATCACCGTCCTGGTCGTGGACGACGCCAAAAGCCTGCGCGAATTCGTGCGCCGCAACCTGGATGCCCGAGGCTATCGGGTCGTCACCGCCGTCAACGGAGCCGATGCATTGGAACAGTTCCACACCCACCCCATCGACCTTGTCATCCTGGACCTCATCATGCCCCAAATGGACGGCATCGAAGTGATCAGACGCCTGCGCGCCGTCTCTCCCGTGCCCATCATCGTGCTCTCCGCCCTGGGCGAAGAAAGCACCAAGATCCAGGCCCTCAATCAGGGTGCGGATGATTACCTCACCAAACCGTTTGGGGTGGGGGAACTGCTGGCGCGCGTTCAGGCGGTGCTACGACGCGCACATCAATCCCCCACCCAGAGCGAACCGACCATCCTCCGGCAAGGCCCCATCGTTCTCGACCGCGAGCGGCACGAGGTCACCGTCGACGGCCAGCCGGTAGAACTCACGCCGACCGAATTCAGCCTGCTGGAATACCTGATGCAAAACGCGGGTAAGGTGCTGCCCCATCGCGTCATCCTTCAACACGTCTGGGGGCCAGAATACGGGCGTGAAGCCGAATACCTGCGAGTTTACATTGGGCGCCTGCGCCAAAAAATCGAGCCCGATCCCAATCGGCCTCGTTACCTCCGCACGGTACGGGGCGTAGGCTACGCTTTCGAAGCCTAAACCTTCCTGTGTTTAGCCCCTTTTGACGACTTTTTTACTCATTTTTTACGCTCCTTTTTGTGAGCCATCTGACAATGCTGCTAAAATGTAAAAGGGGCTTTCCCCCAGGCAGCATGACGTGTTTTCCCAATCTCCACATTCCTACAAAGGAGGAGCAAGATGCGACGGAAACTCTATCTTCTGCTGGGCTTGTTGCTCGTCGCCAGCATGGTGCTGGCCGGGTGCGGCAACAAGGCAACTTCCACCCCCGCGGCCAACGCAGGCGGTGGTGGGAAAGAAGTCACCGTGACCATTGGCTTTACCGAATCCCAAACCGGCAAGTACAATGTCGATTCCACTGCGCAAACCCAGGGTTTGAAACTGTGGATGGAGCAGATCAACGCCGCCGGCGGCATCAAACTGAGCGACGGCACCGTGGTCAAGTTCAAGGCCGTCTCCTACGACGACGAGAGCAAGGCCGACAAGGTGCAGCAACTTTACACCCGCTTAGCCACCGAAGACAAAGCCGACTTCCTCATCAGCCCGTACTCCAGCGGCCTGACCTCGGCTGCCGCGGTGGTCTCCGAACAGTACGGCAAGATCATGCTGGCCACCGGCGCGGCCTCGGACTCCATCTTCAAGAAGGGCTATGAGCGGGTCTATCAGCTCTACACTCCCGCCAGCCACTACCTGACCGGTGCGGTGGACATTTTGAAAGCCAACGCGCCCGACGTCAAGAAACTGGCCTTTGTGTACGAAAACAGCAAGTTCTCCACCGCCGTGGTCACCGCAGCCAAAGAATACGCAGCCAAGCAGGGTTACGACATCGTGCTGTTTGAAGGTTACGACAAGGATACTACCGACTTTGGCGCCTTCATCAACAAGATTCAGGATAGTGGTGCCGAGGCCGTGCTCGGCGGCGGTCACTTCCAGGACGGCGAAACCTTTGCCCGCCAGATCGCCGAGAAGAAACTGCCCATCAAATTCCTCGCTCTGCTGGTCGCCCCGCCCAACCCCAAGTTCGCCGAGCTGGGCGATGCTGCCCTGGGCGTGGTCGGCCCCAGCCAGTGGGAAGCCGCTGCAGCCTATACCCCCGAGGCGGCCAAGAAAGCCGGCCTCACCTGGTTCGGCCCCAGTAGCGCCGAATTTGCCAAGGCGTACAAAGAAAAATACAACGACGACGCCGGTTACCACGCCGCAGGCGGCTACGCTGCCGGTGTGGTGCTGCAAAAGGCCATCATCGACGCCGATTCGGTGGATCCCGACAAGGTCAAGGCCGCGCTCGACAAGATGGACATCCTGACCTTCTTCGGTCACATCAAGTTCGATACCGGCGACGCCCATGGCTTGCAAATCGGCCACGAGATGGTCTACATCCAGTGGCAGAAAGAGGGCGACAAACTGGTCAAACAGGTGGTTTGGCCCAAAGAAGGTGCCACCGCCAAATTGCTGTACCCGCTTACTCACTAAACACATCGCTCAGCCACCCCGGCAGGCTCACGCCTGTTGGGGTGGCTTTTTTACATTCGCGGCCGACGCGCCTGCATCACCCGACGCTAGGCCAATCCTCAAACTCTCTGTGTGGAGTGTCTTATGGATGCCATTCTCCGGTCCCTGATCGACGGCTTGTTGCTGGGCTTCGTCTACGGCATTGCCGCCATGGGGCTGACCCTGATCTGGGGTGTGATGAACGTCATCAACCTCTCCCACGGCTCACTGATCTCCTTGGGGATGTTCAGCCTGTATTTCCTTTTCACGGGCCTGGGCATCCACCCTTACTTGGCGGTTGTCATTACAGCCATCTTGGGCCTTTTACTCGGCATCGTCATCTATGCGATCGCCGTGCATCGGATCATCAATGCCCCGCACCTCTCCACGCTACTGGCGACTTACTCTGTCAACATGATCATCTTAGGCATTGGCACAGCCATTTTGAGCACTTCGCCTTACAACGTACCCTTCGACCTTGGCAGCATCAAAGTTGCCACGTCGGTGGTTCCAACCACACGCCTAATTGCTGCCATTGTGGCCATGCTGGTAGCGGGTGGGCTTTATCTCTTTCTTCAGTACAGTCGCCTGGGGCGTTACATCCGTGCTGTGACCGACAACCGGGAAGCCGCCGAGATCGTGGGCATCCCCTCGGCGCAAATCCTGGCCTTTAGTTTTGGGCTGGGCACCATGCTGGCAGCCATCTCAGGCGGCCTGATTGCCACCTTCTTCCCCTTCACCATCCTGGCCGGCGGAGCCTACGAACTCAAGAGTTTCGTCATCGGCGTGTTGGGAGGGCTGGGCAATCCGGTCGGCTCGCTGTTCGGCGGGCTCATCCTCGGCGCCATTGAGGGCCTGGTGCCGTTGGCCATGCCCACCACCTGGACGCCGGTGCTGGAGTTCGTCCTCTTCGTGCTCATCCTGCTGGTGCGTCCTACCGGCCTGTTCGGAGGCAGCGAATGAAGTCCCTACGCCAACACACCAGTCTATGGCTGAGCCTGGGCGTCATCGTCGTCATGGGCGCCTGGCCCATCATCACTGGCAACGCCCTGAGCCGGGAAACCATGTTCACCGTGCTGCGGTCGGTCGCCCTGGCCTCCAGCCTCAACATCCTCTTAGGCTACACCGGGTACGTCAGTTTCGGGCACGTGGTCTTCTTTGGCTTGGGCGGTTATGTCGGCTTCTACCTGATCGCCGTCCAGGGATGGAGCCTGTGGGCAGCATTGCTGGCTGGCGGCGTGGCAGCCGGACTGCTGGCCTACTTGGTCGGAGCCGCCATCCTGCGGTTACGGGGCGCCTACTTCGCCTTAGCCACCATCGGCATCAACGAAGCGGTGCGGGCTTTCATCAACAACTTCGACCCGTTTGGTGGCCCCACCGGCATGACGCTGAACTTCAAGATCTACAAGCTCTACGGCGGTCCAGGGGCAGCCCTCCAACTGGCCTTCTACGTCATGATTGGCCTCACCCTCGCCGTAGTGCTCCTCAGTTACTGGGTACGCACCTCCAAATTCGGGTTAGGGCTGCTGGCAATCCGCGAAGACGAAGATGCGGCGGAAGTGATGGGCGTCACCGCACCGGCAGCAAAAACGTGGGCTTTCGTGCTCTCTGCCGTGATTCCGGGCATGATTGGAGCCATCTTCTTCTTCAAAAACGGCACCATCGAGCCCGGCCTGGCTTTCCCGCTCCACACCTCCATCGAGATGATCGTGATGATCATGCTGGGTGGGCAAGGCACCGTGTTGGGCCCCATCCTGGGTGCCGCAGGCTACGAAGCCTTGCGCGACTACCTGCTGGTCAGCCCGGTGTTCAAGAACATCCAACTGGCCATTTCCGGCATCCTGCTGCTGATCATCGTGCTCTTCATCCCTCGCGGGGCGGTCGGCTGGGTGCGCCAACGCTATGCTAAGGTTCGGAGGTGGTTGATATGATGCTGCTCCAAGTCCAAGGGGTTACCAAACGCTTCGGCGGCCTGCAGGCGCTCACCCAGGTGACATTCGACCTGCCCGAAGGCCAGATCTTGGGGCTCATCGGCCCCAACGGCGCAGGCAAAACCACCCTTTTCAACGTCATCGACGGGGTATACACACCCAACGAAGGGCGCATCATCTTCCGAGGCAAAGACGTCACTGGCAAAAAACCCTATCACCTGGCTAAAATGGGCCTGGCACGCACCCACCAGATCGTGCGCCCTCTCAACGAACTCACCGTCCGAGAAAACGTCATGGTAGGCGCTTGCTTCGGCCACGCCAACGCTCCCCTCAACAACGCCGGGCGCATCGCCGACGAAGTCATGGAATTCGTCGGCCTGAGCCCCAAAGCCGAAATGCTGGCCGGAAGCCTGAACGTCGCTCAGAAAAAACGCCTGGAAATGGCGCGCGCCCTGGCAGCACGCCCCAAATTGTTGCTGCTCGACGAGGTGCTGGCCGGCCTCAATCCGTCGGAAATCGCCAACATGGTCGAAATCGTCAAAGCCATCCGTGATGAGCGCGGCATTACCATCATCATGATCGAGCACGTCATGAGCGCCATCATGAACGTCTCCGACCGCATTCTGGTGCTCGACTTCGGCAAACTGATCGCCGAAGGCACACCAGAAGAAATAGCCAATAACCCGAAGGTCATCGAGGCTTACCTGGGTGACCCCAAACTCGCCGAACGCCTGATGAGCGGCGAGTAAGCAACCCACAAAACGAGGAATGCGTATGGCTATCCTGGAATTACGCGATGTAACCTCCGGCTACGGCGAGGTGCAAATCCTCTGGGGTGTGACGCTCGCCTTGCAAGACGGCAGTATGACCTCCCTGGTAGGCGCCAACGGCGCCGGTAAAACCACGCTGCTGCGCACCATCATGGGCGTCAATCGCCCCTGGCAGGGGCAGATCATCTTCGAAGGGGAAGACGTCAGCAAATTACCACCCCATGCCAAGGCCGCGCGCGGGCTGGTGCTGGTGCCCGAAGGGCGACAATTGTTCTCGCACATGACCGTGCTGGAAAACCTGGCCATGGGCGCGACCCCCAAACGCTCGCGCGCCGAATACAACCGCAACCTGGAACTCGTCTTCGAGATGTTCCCCCGCCTGAAGGATCGGCAAAACCAGAAAGCAGGCACCATGAGCGGCGGTGAACAGCAAATGCTGGCCGTGGCGCGTGGCCTGATGGCCTCGCCCAAGGTATTGATGATCGACGAGCTCTCGCTTGGTCTGGCGCCTTTCCTGGTGCTCCAACTATTCGAAAGCCTAAAGAAACTGCGCGAAACCGGCATTACCGTGCTGCTGGTCGAACAAAACGTCCGGATGGCGCTGGCCGTCACCGACTACGCTTACGTCCTGGCAGAAGGGCGCGTAGAAATTCAAGGGCCTTCTCGCGAAGTGGCACACAATCCCGATGTCCAAAAAGCCTATCTTGGTTTATAATGTAAGTGAAAAGTGGCACAAGGCATTGATGGAATGTGCCACTTTTCACGCCCTCCATCTGCTTTCTTAGATTCACCTTGCCCCCTCCGCACACAGCGGAGCGCGACACTTCTCAGGAGGTCAATCATGCTCGTTGGCGATCGCATGTCCCACCCGGTAATCACCGTGCCCGTCGATATGCCCGTCGTGGACGCCCTCAACCTGATGCGCGTGGAACACATTCGCCGCGCTCCCGTGGTCGACAAAAACGGCAAACTGGTCGGCATCGTTTCGGACAAGGACCTGCTCAACGCCTCGCCGTCGGCGGCCACCACCCTCAGCGTATGGGAGATCAACTACCTGCTGAGCAAGATCACAGTCAAAGAAGTGATGACCAAGGACGTCATCACCGTCACCGAGGACACCCCGATCGAAGAAGCCGCCCGCATCATGGCCGACAACAAAATCGGCGGCCTGCCCGTCATGCGTGGCGACAAAATCGTGGGCATTATCACGGAGACCGACCTCTTCAAGATCCTGCTGGAGATGATGGGCGCCCGTGTTCCCGGCGTGCGAGTGGCCATCCTGGTACCCAACGTCAAAGGCGAACTGGCTCAACTCACCAAAGCCATTGCCGAGGCTGGCGGCAACATCATCTCGTTGGGCACCTTCGCAGGCGAAGACCCCTCCACCGCCCTGTTGACTATCAAACTCAGCGGCCTGAGCGAAGAAGAGGTCAAAGAAGCCCTCAAGGATCTGGTGGAAGAATTCGAAGACATTCGCACCATGACGACCTGAAAGCAAAGAGCGCCTCGGCAACCTTCGACAGCGCCCTTGTCCCTTTCGGCAAGCAAAACAGCGGCTCCCGTAGTGGAAGCCGCTGTTGCTTTTTGTCCACCGGCAAGGGGGGTCTCCCTAAAAATCCCGCTCCACAATGTAATCGGCCAGGGCTTCCAGGGCCGCGCGTTGAGGGCCGGCAGGCAAATCGGCCAGATGCGCCGTGGCCTGGCGGGCAAAACGCCGGGCATCCTCCGCGGCCACGGCGATAGCCTCGCTACCGCGAATGCGTCCGATCAAGGCATCCATCCGCTCTTCCGAAGGCAAACGCCCCGCCATCACCGCTTGCAAATCGGCATCGTCGGGGTACATTTCCAGATAACACAGCGTGGGCATGGTAATCAGCCCCCGCCGCAGGTCACTGCCCACCGGCTTGCCCAAACGCACCTGGTCGCCGGTAAAATCCAGAATATCGTCCACAATTTGATAGGCCATGCCCAGATCGTGGCCGTAATGGCGCAGGGCAGCAACGACCTCCTCCGTCACCGGGCTCAAACGCGCCGCCGCCTCGGTCGCCAGTTGGAACATGGAAGCCGTTTTGGCATAAATGCGATGGTAATACGCCTGCCTATCGGCCAGGCCGGGGCCATCGAACAGTTGCGTAATCTCCCCGTCCACGATAATGGCCAGCGTTTCGGCAAACAGGCGCATCACCTCCAACGAACCGGCCAAAGCAGCCAGGCGCGCCGCGCGAGCGAACATGAAATCGCCCGTCAGCACCGTCGCCGCGGGCGACCACGAAGCGTTCAGCGTGGGGATACCTCGTCGCAACAAAGAGCCATCGATCAGGTCGTCGTGCACTAAGGTGGCCGTATGCAACAACTCAATCGCCGCAGCCAGCGTGGTCAGTCGCTCCTTGTCCGCGCCCAACATCTCGCCCACCAACAACACCAGCGCCGGTCGCAGCCGCTTTCCCCCTGCCGAAAGCAAATGCTGCAAAGCAGCATTCAGGTCACGATGATGTTCAGCAGCCTGCAAACGCATCAACCGCTCTACGGCTTGCAGGCCTTCCTGTACCGGTTCGAGAAAGGATACCGTAGTCAAACGTCGTCTCTCCAACGGAAAAGTTTTCGTGCGTTCTGCGAGGTGACTTCGGCGACCCGCTCCACGGGGAAGCCCTTCACCTCGGCGATTTTCCCGGCTACCAAACGGACATAAGCCGGTTCGTTGCGGCGGCCGCGATGGGGATGAGGGGCCAGAAAAGGCGCATCGGTTTCCAGCACCAAGGCATCCAGGGGCAAGGCGGCAACCACTTCCCGCCGCTGCGGGGCATTTTTGAACGTCACCGGCCCGCCAATGCCAAGCCAAAAACCCATCTCGATCGCCCGCCGCCCCTCATCCTCGCTGCCGCCAAAGGCATGCCACACGCCCGGGCGAGTAGCCAGCGGATGATTCGCTGCCCGCAAGTCGGCAACCCATTCGGCGAGTATGGCGAGCAAATCGGCAGTCGCCTGCCGATTGTGCAGGCTGACTGGCAGCCCTAATTCGCCTGCCAATGCCAATTGGCGACGCAGCACTTCCCATTGCTGCTCACGCGGCGTGCGGTCGCGGTAATAATCCAAACCGATTTCGCCGATGGCAACTACTTTGGGGTGCGCCGCCAGCCGCCGCAGGTCGGCCACCGTACGCTCACCCTGCCATGCTTCAGCCGCTTCATTCGGATGCACGCCTACCGCCGCGTACACACCATCATAAGCCGCAGCCAACGCCACCGTGGTTTGAGAAGAAGGCACATCCACGCCCAGGCTCACCATCACTGTCAC